>CABRZK010000398.1 GCA_902475415.1 uncultured Eubacterium sp. | reverse complement strand
ACAGTCACCAGCGTTCAGAAGTATTGCAATCCGGCTGTAAAAGTGAGAGGAATTTTGTTTACAAGATTTAATCCGCGGGCGAATATCAGCCGGCAGATGAAGGAACTGGCGGAGCAGCTTGGCGAATACATTTCCGCACCGATCTACAAAACATACATTCGATCTGCTGTAGTGGTAGAGGAGGCCCAGGCGAACAGCCAGGATATTTTTGACTATGCCAACAAGTCTACGGTGGCAGAAGACTATAAAGCATTTATTGAAGAATTTTTGAAAGAGGTAAATGAATAATGGTAGAGAAAGCAAAGTTTGATCGAGAGGCTGCGTTTAAATCTATCATCGGAGCAGGACGCCAGAGCGAGAATGCTGTTGCTGCTGAAGAAAAAAATGGAAAGAAAAATAGTGACCGGGTGCAGCGGGCCTATTATCTGGATCGGGATATTGATAAAGCGCTGCGTAGGATGGCGCTGGAGGAAGGAAAGAATCTGACTGAGTCTATTAATGATGCTTTGCGTAAAGGACTTGTGGAGTATCTTTGATAGAAATTGTGTGAAAAAATGCGGAAGGCAAGCAATATTTGCCTAAATGTAAACCGTGTGCGGTTTACATTTGATGGGCATTTGTTTAATTTGGAGGTAAAAGAGTGGAACTGTCTCAAAAGCTAAAAGAATTAAGGAAGAAGCAGGGACTAACACAGTTAGAACTGGCCGAAAGGCTGTTTGTGTCCAGGCAGGCCATATCTGGATGGGAAGCAGGAACGTCGAGGCCATCGACAGAGAACCTGCAGAGCCTGAGCCGGTTATTTAATATCCCGCTGGAAACGCTGCTGGATGACACGGCAGAGGCGGAGCCTGCGGCGGCGCCAGAGAAGCTTCCGGCAGAGGAGCAGGCAAAAGAAGAGGGCAAGGGACAGGGACTGGGAAAGGATAGAAGATACAAGGCCATAGTCATGGTGATTGTGCTCTTGGCAATCTTGCTCACCACAGCGGTATTGGCACACAGGAGAACGGCCCAAGAAAAAACGGGTGTCATGACTTTTAGCGAAATGGAATGCGAAGACATTGATCTTGCTGGGGCCAAATCTGTGCCGATAGAGGGCTTTGGCAAAGGGAGGTGAAAGAAATGCGCAGACTTTTGTGTATGGTACTGACCGGAGCGGTGATGATTGGATGCCTGTGTACCGGCACCGGCGCTGTTGACGAATCAAATGTCGTTTCATATTCCTTTGAAACGACGGGAACGGCCATCACACGGGCAACAGGAAACTTAGACTGGACTATAGAGGCAAATGGCACGGTGGTAGCGGATACAAGTTTCACAATGTCGGCTGGTGAAACGGTATGGATTCGCGCGAACTATTCTCCGGAAAATGCCAGCTTGGACTTCGGATTAGTTGACTCAAATGAGAAGTTTCACTATATCAATGTGACAACAGGCAGCATTGACAAGACGATTGAGATTCCGGAAAACGGGGATTATACGCTGGCGATTAGGAACAATTCGAGCAAATCGGTTAAGGTGACTGGAGTTGTGAGATACTGAGGGGAGGCAAGGGAGCGGCAAAATTAACTGGTAACACGTACTATTTCAAGAGACCTGAAAGGAGTAAAAACATGAAAAAGCGGGTTTTAAGTTTGATGTTAGCCACCGTGATGTGCATGGCACTTGCTGTAACAGCAAACGCTGTTGAATATGATTCCTCCGTGTTGTCTGTTGAGCAGACGTCGCTTATTAACGGAAATTTCCCTAAGAATGTTCGTGGCGAAACTTATGGAACTGCTTTGATGGCAGAGGTAGTAGGGGAAATGCCGGATTTACAGGCTGCGATTGGGACGAATGACCAGGAGGGATATGTCCGAACCAGTGATTTGAGTCACCCAAAATTTGAAACACCGCAGGACGCTCTTGAATGGCAGAAAACTCAGCCCGATTCCTATTACATCCCCTTATATGATTTTCAGGGAAATGAGATTGGTTCTTTCCTTAGAGAGCGTAATAATTTGACGATTGCAGAAATGGAAGCGATGAAAGGTTAATCTAAGGATCAATATTCGTAGAGAAGGAGAAGTCGAGATAGCTATATAGTTATCTCGGCTTCTTTTTTCACTAACGGTTTACCCGTTTGTGCCCTTTAGGAGCGTGAACGGGTAAACCGTTATACGGTTAGTTT
>CABRZK010000397.1 GCA_902475415.1 uncultured Eubacterium sp. | reverse complement strand
AAGGCGAAGCAGACAAGTTTTGTTTACAGCAGCGTTGATTCTGCTAACAAACTGTGGGCAGGAGAAGAAGTGAGTTCCATTGAGCTTAATTCTTCCGTATTGAACAAGCTGCCATGGAGATTGACAACTGACTTTGAGTTTTTGACAATGCTCCAGAGGTTGGATGAAGTATCTGTCCCCATTACAAAACACGCAGAGATATTTAACGGCATTCAGACAAGTGCAGAAAGGCCAACGCCTATATATTGGTTCTCCTCAGATGAAATTGTGGCCGAATATGCCGATACTGTTGAAATCAGCAGGGATGGCAATAATTATACTATTGAGAAGGCCTTGCTTCGCCCTTATTTTAAGCCAACCAAAAAAGCTGAGAAGGGCCTGAATTCGTATAGTATTCTTGCGACTGACAAGCAGATTATTTTCCCCTATGATAACAATGGACACCTTATCTGCATAGATGAGATGCAAAGCAGTTATCCGGGAACATACGCTTATCTCTTAGCGCATTATGATCGTCTGGTTCCTAAGTGTGTTTCCCATGATGGAACTCGTGACGTTCCAAACGCCACCGCAGATACATGGTACCAGTATCTGCGGTGGCGTTTGGAACGTCACGATATTCTGATTGCGTCAGGTGGTACTGCTGGATATTGTGCAGTTAGCAAAAAAGATGGTAGTCCATACGCACTTGAATACATTCAGGCATGGCTGTCAAACCCCATTACAGAGCGAATCTTGGAGATCGTAGGCAGCGATTTTGAAGGCGGATTTACTGCTCGTGGTACATTCGTTCTCTCTACACTACCCTTTGTTGAGTTGGATTTTGCCGTAGAAGAACAGAAAGCTATTCACGACAGAGTGGTAGCAGCAAGTCGAGAGATTTACGAAATCAATGATGCACTGTCTGGACGTCCCGCAAAGCGCATTGCAAATCTGTTGCAGAGACAGAAAGAAACACTTATCTCTGAGATTCAGGGATTGATTGATCGGGTGTATAGACTCGATTATTAAGCGAGGTATTAACGATGAGACTCAAAAAGGATAGTTCAGAGCAGAAATTAAGAGGAGCGTATTATACGCCATTGCAGCTTGCAGATGCAATGGTGGAGCTTTTTGCGTCTCAAAATATCTCTACCGTCTTGGAACCAAGTTGCGGTGATGGAGTATTTCTTGATGCGCTACAGAACCTTAATCTTCTGAATAAGGTGGATAAACTAACAGCTGTTGAAATCGAACCTGACGAAGCTGAGAAAGTTCGTGATAGGTATTCTGAATTTGAACAAATCGAAGTATGCACCGAAGACTTTTTCGACTTCTATAATCGTGTCCTTGGCAAGAAACAGTATGATTTGATTTTGGGCAATCCCCCTTATATTCGCTATCAATATCTGAAAGAAAGCCAGCGTGAAATGCAGTCTCAAATCTTGACTTCACATGGTATGAAAGCGAATAAATTGATAAATGCATGGGTTGCGTTTATTGTAGCTTGTGTACAGCTATTGTCCGAAAAAGGTAAGATAGCGTTTGTTATTCCAGCTGAGATACTTCAAGTTGCGTATGCGGAGGATCTGCGCCTATATTTGGCCAATAATCTTGCGAAAATTACTCTGATCACATTTGAACAGCTTGTGTTCCCTGACATCGAGCAAGAAGTCGTTGTGTTTATTGGCGAGAAAGGCGAAGAAGAAAAGGGTATTCGCATCATTGAAATGAATAATCTTCGCGGTTTTGCTCAGTTGGATCTATCTCAAAATGGATTTCAAAAGTTGCAGCACGTCAAGGAAAAATGGACAAAATATTTCGTAAACGCAGAGGAAATGTCTCTTATTCAGGAACTTCGTGCAGACAAACGCTTTGCCCAATTTTCCGAATATGGAATTATCAATGTTGGAATTACAACAGGCAATAATGGCTACTTCTCCATTACGGAAGAAACATCTGAGCAATATCAGTTAAGTGAAGTAACTCTTCCTTTGATTGGAAGAAGTTCTCATGCACACGGAATATATTTCACAGCACAAGATTGGGAGAAAAACAAAACTGCTGGAAAGCGTGCCCGTCTAATCAGCTTCCCTGAGATTCCGTATGATGAATATCCAACTAAGCACAAAGAGTACATTTTGCTGGGCGAAACAAACGGCGAACACGAAGGCTATAAATGCTCCATC
>CABRZK010000396.1 GCA_902475415.1 uncultured Eubacterium sp. | reverse complement strand
CATCGGTTGAAAGTATCTTACACAGGAAATGCAGGGAAATCCCGTATGCTGAGAACATACTGGCAATCAATGGAGTAGGTGAAAACATACTGTCTGGAATACTGGCAGAAATGGGCGATGTCAGCAGGTTTGATGATGTGAAGGAAATCCAGAAGCTAAGTGGGATGGGACTGGTGTCATGCAGCTCCGGCAAGCATAATGGGCAGACAAAGATCAGCCACAGAGGACGCAAGAGACTTCGTTACTGGCTGTTTTAGGCAGCAAAGTCAGCGGTATCGCATGCGGATGAATTCAAACAGCTACATGAGTATTACACAACGCGGCCCAATAATCCATTGAAAAAGATGCAGTCACTGATTGTGATAGCCTGCAAGATACTGAGGGTGATCCACACTATCCTGAAGACAGGGACGACATATGATCCGCAGAAACAGTTGAAAGATATCAAACGCCCGGTAGAAGCACAGGCACCGATGGCAGCATAGGAAACAAAGATATACAAGTAACACACTCCAGAACTCTGTCGAGTGACCGATGGGAGGCATCGGAGACTGGACAGGGTTCTGGAACAGAAACCCGTAAATGATGGAGTCCGGAACGGACTGCATCTGCAAAAGACCAACAGTAAGCCATAGTGGTATAGCGTCCACTGAGTAAATCAGTACCACGACAGGTGAATGCGGGTCAGTAACAATCAAACATAAAAACAAGAGCTGTAGTCGGCATCGGTTTTTTCCGTGGGGCACGACCCCGTCTAGGAGCTTGGCAGGCACTCAGTGTATGGTAGATGGGACGAAGGAAGTTGGGACATGATCCCCTTAGACACGGAAGGTTCATCATCATAGTTGATCAGAGGGAAAATAGCCTTTATAAAGCAAACTAAAAGGATGCTTTATTAGCTATACTTATTTATCAGCTATTCGGTACAAGATACTACGATATCCATCACTCTCGGCTCTTGTTTTGAGGTAAATAAAAATCGTCAAATCCAGAAAAATCAATAGATTAGGGCTTGACAGAATAGGAAGGATTCTATGAGACAAGATTTATCAAGGAACTGGGAAATTTTACAGGATGTGCATGACACGTGTGAGCAGCTCGGGTTGCCGGAGCATGAAGAGTTTATGACCCTGCGGGGACCGCAGATTTCAGAATGGGAGCCGCTGCCGGAGCTGAAGCAGCTGCAGCTGCTCTATTCCGAGCATCCGTACTGGGGAAGAGAACTGCGCTATTTTAATGATGCTCCGTGGTGGTATAAAAAAGAATTTGAGCTGTCACTTGATGCGACGGATCGTGTGGAATTGTGCTTTACAAATGTGGATTATTACTGCAAAATCTGGTTGAACGGTGTATATCTTGGTTCTCACGAAGGATATTCAGCTCCGTTTTCTTTTCCACTGAATGAGGTGGTACAGCGAAATGGAAAGAATCGGCTGATTGTAAAGGTCTGGTCACCGTGGGATGAAAAGGTGGCGGGTGACCGGCAGGAGGAACGTACCGGTGCGGTCTATCGAAATATGGTAAAAGGCACTTATGAGCATTCCGATACATTTATTCAAAGAGATGTAAACCCGGTTGGTATTTATGGAAGCGTCAGCCTGAGGATACAGAAAGGAACCGGTTTTGCAGAAAATCCGGAATTTTCCTATCAGCTGGATGAAGCGCTGGAGCGTGCGGATCTGCATTTGCAGGTAAAGGTGCGGAGACCGGAAGCAGTTTCCCTGAGATGGAGTATTACGGACTGCTTTACCGGAGTGGTGGTTTTGTCGAAAAATGAGGAGCTGACCGGTGTACAGCCCTGCGGGGACTCTGAGCTGGCAGTTGCTTGTCTGGACGGAACCCTTTCCAATGTCCGGCTCTGGAACACCTGGGATAAGGGAACACCGTTTGTTTATCGGGTAAAAGTGACGCTTTGTGCAAAGAATGGAACGGTACTGGATGCTTATGAGGAGACGACCGGATTCCGGAAAATTGAGATGCAGCGTACACCAGAGATGACAAAGTTTATCTTAAACGGAAAAGATTTTTATATGAGAGGAACGGCATATTTTCCGGATGTGTATGTATCAGCAATGAATGAGGAGCGTTATCGCAGAGATCTGTTGCAGATTAAAAACAGCGGCTTCAATATGGTTCGTGTTCATGTGCATGTAGATCTTCCGGTTTTTTA
>CABRZK010000395.1 GCA_902475415.1 uncultured Eubacterium sp. | reverse complement strand
TGCGTGACCATCCTGCTCCTGTCAAACGAACCTATGAATGTAAGGAGGATGAAAGCCTATGAGACCAATCAATAACGCCGTGGATGAATTATTTCAGCCGAGAGAGCTTGCAGAGGATGAATATTTGAACGAAGCTGACGGACTGATGTATTGTTCCAAATGCCACACTCCCAGACAGCACCGAATTGAATTGAAGGAACGAGTATTCCTTCCTACGGTTCGATGCCGCTGTCAGCAGGAAATATACGACAAAGAAGAAGCCGAACGCAAGCATCAGGAATTTCTCATTCAGGTGTCACGCTTGAGGACAAACGGATTGCAGGACAAATCCCTGCATGATTACAACTTTTCCAATGATAAAGGCTACAATCCGGAAATGCAGAAAGCCCATGAGTATGTGTCCCATTGGGAAGAAATGAAAGCGAACTCGTTGGGACTGCTTCTCTGGGGAGATGTGGGAACCGGTAAATCCTTTTTCGCTGGCTGCATTGCAAATGCCCTGTTGGACAAAGGTATTCCGATTCTGATGACCAATTTTTCCAGAATCCTGAATACGCTGACCGGAATATATTCCGATGACAGAAACCAGTTCATTGACAGTTTTAATAAATACAGTCTGCTGATTATTGATGATCTGGGAATTGAGCGAAGTTCGGAATTTGCTTTGGAACAGGTATTCAATGTGATTGACAGTCGATACCGAAGCAAGAAACCACTGATTGTAACCACCAATCTAACTTTGGATGAGTTGAAACATCCGAAAGATCTGGCAAGAGCCAGAATTTATGACCGAGTATTGGAGCGTTGTGTTCCTTTGAAAATCAACAATCAGAATATCCGAGAGTTGAACGCAGCCGCCAATATGCAGGAAGCACGAAAAATATTAAATTCCGGTACTTAAATTCACAGCCGATGGTGCGGAACAATTCGCCTGTCAGTACACAGATAACTTATAACTTGCAAAACGAATTGTATCTGCACCATCTACACCGGATTACAGTACCACACCGATACCAGGAGATTTTATGGCAAATAACAGACCTATGACTGAAGATGAAAAGAAATTATTGCAGGCACAGCACAGAATGGAAGCGATTGAAGCACGCAACCGCCAGAAAGAGCGAAAGGCAAGAACCAGACGATTGATCCAGATGGGAGCCGTATTGGAAAGCGTGTTCCCGGAAGTTCAGACTATGGAGCTTGATGATGTGAAGATGGAGCTGAAAAGACGATTGAAGGCATAAGCCTTGGCAGCTTCGCTGCTATCCCGAAGGGCGCACTTACTCACCACCCATAAAATGGGCGGTGGTATCCCCTTCGGGGTCGTGCGCTCTGCGAGGCTTTGCGGCTCCGTTGGAGCCTTATGTACAATGCCACACTTGCTGTCATTGTCCACGCAGTTTCCGCAAGTACAAACGATACTGCGTTTGTAATCAGGGGTACAAATTGTACCCTACCTTGCGCTAACTGCCTGCGAAAATCTGCCACTACACAAGGTACGCCCTTCGGGTGCGGCAGTTTTATCGCAGAGATAGGCGCAGCATTCACCGCACCTATTTTCTTTTTCAAAAAAGAAACAAAAATTGTGCTGCGGCACAGGAAGGAGGAAAATAGTGAACTATTTCCAGTTAGAAGCAAAAGTTGTGAGTCGTGGCGCAGGCCGTTCTGTGATAGCAGCTGCCGCTTATGCATCCTGTTCCCGACTCTACAATGATTATGACGGACTTACCCATGACTACACCAGAAAGCACGGGTGTCTGTATAGCGAAGTCTTTCTTCCGCAGTATGCACCAGAAGAATGGAAGGACAGACAGCTACTCTGGGAAGCTGTCGAGTCCGTAGAAAAGACAAAGGACAGCCGACTGGCGAGAGAGCTTGTGGTTGCTTTGCCATCAGAACTGTCTTTGGATGACTGGAAAAGTATGCTGAAGCGTTTTGTTCGTGAGCAAGGCATTGACCTTGGAATGTGTGCGGATGTGAACATCCATGATCCGTACCCTCCGGGGCATAATCCTCACAGCCATATTCTTTTCACCATGCGTCCCTTAGATGAACACGGCAAGTGGCAGACAAAGACTCAGAAAGAATACCTTTGCAAGCGTGGCGGCGAAGAACGTGGTTTTACTGCTGATGAGTTCAAGACCGCCAAAACACAGGGGTGGGAGAAACAATAT
>CABRZK010000394.1 GCA_902475415.1 uncultured Eubacterium sp. | reverse complement strand
CGGCGTCATCAAAACAGCTGCCACAAAACCGATAAAATGTGTCGCTGCGCTTCCCGGGTCTTTGACCTTAAAGTGAAAGTCTCTGTCTCTGTCCGCTGTATATATTTTGTTCGTCATTGCCTGAGTCTGCATAAAACTCCCTCCTTGCAAAATAAAGTTTTTATTATGACATAATAAGTTTTTCAAAACCTTGTGTTATCATATTATATCACTTTCATTACCTTGTCAAGAGTTTTTCAAAAACCGATATGGCAAAAAAGCCCAATTCACCAACAGGTTCACCAGAATTTCCGTATCAGGCATTAAAAGCAACCTGTAATGAATTGTGCATTTATCCTATGAAACAGTGAATTGTCAATACGACTTTTATAGCTTCATATATTTTTCGTAATCAAGTATTTTCTCTGATTTTGCTACAATAAGTGATGCGGCCACATCTCCAAGACTATTGCTCATGGCACGCATCATGCCAAGCAGCGAATCCAGGCCCATCACCAGACCAATCCCGGCAATTGGTACATTCAACTGCGTCAGCAATACAGACAGACACACCAGCCCGGCGCCGGGTACCCCCGGTGCCCCCACAGAAAGCACAAGCACGGAGAAAAACATGGAAAGCAGCATTCCCCCGCTGATCTCAACACCGAAAACTCTTGCCAGTGCCAGCCCGAAAATTACAAGATACACACAGGTACCATCCATATTCACCGTCGCTCCCAACGGAATCGACAAAGAATAGATTTTCTTCGGAATACCAAGCTTATGTTCACAGGCGTCCATATTCACAATGATTGCCGCATTGCTGGAAGCCATACCGAATACCTGAAGCATGGTCGGACTGTATTTTTTGAAAAACGGAATTGGATTCATTCGTCCGATCAGGATTATCAACAGACAATAGATACACATCATTACCAGAATACCAACTGCAAATGTTCCCAGCATAGCAAGCATGGAAAGCAGCACATCCGGTCCTGTCTTCAGGATCACGGATAAAATGGAACAGAATGTGGCAATCGGAATAAACCGGACTAAAATAACGGTAATCTTCAGGAACAGTGAATTACAAGCCTCAAATATATCTTTTAACAGTTGGGAATATTCACCGATTTTGCCCACTGCAATACCGATTAAAATTGCCATGAAAATCAGCTGCATCATATTCGATTCCAGAAATGGTTTGACAAAGTTGCCTGGCACAATGCCAACAATGGTATCCTTGATGGAAATACTGACGTCAGATGAACCATCTGCTGCCAGTTTAGAAGCCAGTTCCGGGTTGCCCGGATGAAGCAGATAAGAAACTACCGTCGCCGATATAATAGCCAATATCGTTGTCAACACATAAAAACTCATAATCTTGCCGCCGATCCGGCCCACTTCCTTTAAATCTCCAAATTGGGAAATACAGGAAACAATAGAAAAGAAAACCACCGGTCCCACAACCATTTTCAAAGCATTTAAAAACATGGTGCTGATAGATGTCAGCAATGTATCATTGATTGCCGTACTGACACCATCCGGGACAACCGCTTTCATAGCCAGACCGATCACAACGGCAGCCACCAGAGCAAACATGGTCCGCATAACCATTGCATGCGGATTCTTCCGAACGGTAATCTCCACCATGTTCATGCCCTTTTTGTTCTTATACCGCAATTGTTCTTTATTGACCCGCAACAAAATATTCCGGATCATCTCTTCTTCTTTTTCAAATCCGGTCTGCTGGTCATCCTGCTCAATATGTAATACATCTTCTACCGTATCGCCCTGGATCAGCTCAAATGCCCGTCCCCGCAATGTCATGCTGACATAGACACTGCCCATTCTTTTGTTCAGAGCAACGCAAATCTTATCATCCTCATTCTCTGCATTCATAATCAGTTTCTGCAGTGATTCCTCTGCAACAAGCATTGTTTTCAAACACTGCTTTTTCCCAATCTCAAATTCGGTCAGTCCTTTTTCAATAAAATCCATACCGGAAGATATCTCAGACTGTGTGATTAACAGCATTTTTCTCATAAGTCTCCTCCCCCTCTGCATTAATCATAATCATTTTGTCATCAAATACTGTTCCCATTTTATCACGATAAAGCAAAATCGACTACCTTTTTGCAAATCAGAAATCAAATAATTTTGCGAATCGCAACCCGAGTATGATAAAATAACCTATATA
>CABRZK010000393.1 GCA_902475415.1 uncultured Eubacterium sp. | reverse complement strand
AGAAATCATATATCGATTATGCAATGAGTGTTATCATTGCCCGTGCCCTGCCGGATGTCAGGGATGGATTAAAGCCGGTACAGCGTAGAACGCTTTACGATATGCATGAGTTGGGCATCCGTTATGACCGCCCATATCGTAAGTGTGCGCGTATCGTGGGTGATACCATGGGTAAATATCATCCGCATGGTGACAGTTCTATTTATGGTGCCCTGGTTGTAATGGCACAGGATTTTAAATATGGCATGCCATTAGTAGACGGACATGGAAACTTTGGTTCCATCGAAGGAGATGGCGCCGCAGCAATGCGTTATACCGAGGCACGTCTGCAGAAAATCACGCAGCAGGCGTATCTGGCAGATTTAGACAAAGATGTGGTAGATTTTATCCCGAACTTTGATGCGACAGAGAAGGAACCTTCCGTACTTCCGGTCAAAGTGCCAAACATTCTGATCAACGGTGCAGAGGGCATTGCGGTAGGTATGGCGACCAGCATTCCGCCACATAACCTGGGAGAAGTCATTGATGGTGTAATTGCATATATGAAAAACCCGGACATTACCACAGAAGAAATGATGGAATATATTCCGGGACCGGATTTCCCGACAGGTGGAATCGTCATCAACAAAGATGAACTTGTCTCCATCTATGAATCCGGAAATGGCAAGATCAAACTGCGTGGAAAAGTAGAAATTGAACCGGTTAAAGGCGGAAAAGAACGAATTGTAATCACAGAGATTCCGTATACCATGATTGGAGCAAATATCGGAAAATTTCTGAATGATGTATA
Source organism: uncultured Eubacterium sp. (assembly GCA_902475415.1). Lineage (GTDB taxonomy): Bacteria > Bacillota > Clostridia > Lachnospirales > Lachnospiraceae > Eubacterium_I. The sequence goes on along the minus strand of CABRZK010000393.1, from coordinate 1,391 downwards.
CAGTCTGGTAGAGACGAAAAAGACATCAGACATTGTCGATATTTCCAACCAGTCATCCAAAGCGGGGATCCGTATTGTTATTGACCTGAAAAAGGGCGCGGATGCACAGAATCTGTGTAACCTCTTATATAAGAAGACACGTCTGGAAGATACCTTCGGTGTGAATATGCTGGCAGTAGCCAACGGAAAACCTGAGACCATGGGACTGGTATCCGTTATCCGTCATAACGTGCAGTTTCAGTACGAACTTGCTACCCGCAAGTATACCACATTGTTGAAAAAAGAGCAGGATAAATGTGAAATTCAGGAAGGACTGATCAAAGCCTGTGATGTCATTGACCTGATCATCGAGATTCTGCGCGGAAGTAAAAATATCAAACAGGCGAAAAACTGTCTGGTCACCGGAGAGACAGAGGGCATTAAATTTAAATCCAAACTTTCCGAAAAAACCGCTTCCATGCTTCGTTTCTCAGAGCGTCAGGCAACCGCTATTCTGGAAATGCGTCTGTATAAGCTGATCGGTCTGGAGATTGAAGCACTGATGGCAGAGCACGACGAGACATTGAAAAATATTGCCCGTTACCAGGAAATCCTTGGCAGCCGTTCCGTGATGGCAAAAGTTATCATCAAAGAGCTGAAAGCGCTGAAAAAAGAATTTGCACATCCGAGACTGACGGTGATTGAGAACGGAAAAGCTGCTGTATACAAAGAAAAAGAAGTGGAAGCAATACCGGTTGTATTGCTGATGGATCGTTTTGGTTATGTAAAAACCGTGGACAATTCTGTCTATGAGCGTAATAAAGAGGCAGCAGACAGTGAAAACAAACAGATCGTTTCATGTATGAGCGACGGAAAAATCTGTCTGTTTACCGACAACGGTCAGATGCATCTGGTGAAAGTATCTGATATTCCATACGGAAAATTCCGTGATAAGGGAATCCCGGTGGACAATATCAGTAATTATGACAGCAGCAGTGAGAACATTATCTCTGTCATGGCTCTGGAGCATATCATGGATAAAAAACTGCTGTTTGTGACAGAACAGTCTATGTGTAAAGTGGTATCCGGCAGCGAATTTGACGTATCAAAGAGAACCACTGCAGCCACAAAACTGCAGGAAGGCGATAAAATCCTGTATCTGTCAGTAGCAGAACCGGAGTCCACAATGGTACTTCAGTCACAGAAAAACTATTTCCTGCGTTTTGCCACAGAAGATATCCCGGAGAAGAAAAAAGGAGCGGTCGGTGTGCGCGGCATGCGCATGACCGATGGCGAATTGCTTATGGCAGTATGGCAGTTGACGGGAGAAGAAGAACAGATTATCATGATAAAAGAAAAAGCCGTTCATCTGAACCGGCTGAGAATCGCAAACCGTGATACGCGTGGTGTGA
>CABRZK010000392.1 GCA_902475415.1 uncultured Eubacterium sp. | reverse complement strand
ATATCTATAAGACCCTCGAGTGGAAGAACTTGCCGAAGATTCTGGTCAACACCGCCGTCGGTGCGGGCACCATCATGCTCATCCTCGGCAGCGTGCAGACGTTCAGCGTCGTGCTGACCCGCGGCCATATCCCACAGATTCTCTCCGAGGCGCTGCTGAGCGTGACCACCAACAAGTATATCTTGCTGCTGATGTTCAACATTCTGCTGCTGATCGCGGGCATGTTCCTCAATGCGGTGTCCGCTATCGCGCTGTTTACTCCAATCCTGCTACCGATCATGACCAGCGTCGGCGTCAACCCGTACCTGATGGGCATCGTCATGATCGTGAACCTCGGCATCGGCATGATCACGCCGCCTGTTGGCAACTGCCTGTATGTCGCCTGCGGCATGAGCAAGCGGCTCAGTTTCGAGCAGATTTCCAAGGCGTGTATCCCGTATATCGTCATGCTGATGATTGCGCTGCTGCTGATTACCTATGTCGAACCGATTTCGATGGGACTGATCTGGTTGACCAGCGCAAGCGCGATTTAAGTTTTCAGTAATTCAATCAGCTTGGTTTAGCTCGATTGCACTTTGGCCACATCTGCAAGACTTTATGGTCATGCAGATGCGGTTCATTTTTATATTATTTTCTATAGCTAGCACGATCTTCTTCATCAAATCGTATTTTTTGAAATTCGAAAAAATCAGAATCAGAGTATTGCAGCATGTGAATGCACCTCTTTAATATTGTTATTAAAACATACTAATCTGCACAGAAATGAGATTTTCAGATTCAGATGGGGTATCATTTGAAGGCGAATCTGCGTTCTGCATTTCTTCAGCATTTTCTATGTTAAGATAGGTTTTTACCCGCAAGCGATCTTCTTCGGTAGGAATAAGTCCAGCCATCTTTTTGAGCTTCAAATCGCCGGGCTTAATCTTCTGAAAGTGTTTGGGATTCCGAGTGCAAATCCATCGCGGCTCTTTCTTCATCTCAAATTTGAAGGCAGCACCACACTTGCTACATCTAAATTCTCCGTTTGTGGGATAGACCTGTGCCGAACTTCGGGTATATCCACATTTTTCATTGGAGCACTTCCAGTAGATGCCACCCTTTCCACCTTCTTGAATCACCATCTCACGCCCACAGCAAGGACATGATTGTTCATTTGCACGTTCCACTGCGCCACAGATCGGATCAATGTCAAACATTTGTTCATAATTGGCAACGATAGTCTGATCGGCATGACGCTCCATGACTTCGCCAGTTTCACCTGTAAAGCTTAGTGCGTTTAGCGAACCTGTCCAAATGGCGGCGCTATCCACGAAAATAAGTTTTTCGTGCATTTTTTTCTTGTGGATAACGGTCACACCAATTTCCTTTAATTGTTTTTCACATAGGCAATACGTTGGCAATTCACGTTTCCCGCGGTCAGAATGGGCTTTGGTAATAACAATAATTTGCTTGCCTGTATGAATTGCATCGGCAAAGAAACCCAGAAGCCTGCTTATACGGCTTGTCGTCATAAATGCAGAGTAAATGATGAGCCGTTTCTTGAAATGCTTTACATCAGACAGAAAATAGTTGTCAAACACTTCTCCTTGACAGACCAGATGTTTTCCAGTGATTTCGTTTTCGGTGGTAATAGCAGAAGCCTTGCTGAATGCCAAATTGGGCAGCATACGCTTGGCATCTTCCTTGGGTAAGCATTTTTTATGAAGAAGATATTCCAGAAGTTCTCCCAGCGCGTTGCCCTTGGCTCTTTTTTCGCAATAGGAAAAATTACCTACCATGAAAAGCTGAAACTTAGCTCTGGTAACTGCAACATTGAACATTCTCCGCAAGTTGTCATTGATTGCTTTGCAAACTTCATCGGAAGAACTGTCTGCAATGAAAAGATTGGCTTTCCAGTGGGGTTCATCCACCACTAAATCAAAGATAACAATATCTGCTTCACTGCCTTGAAAGGAGTGAATTGTACCAGCTTTTACGAGAAAATGATTTGGATTCAGCCCACGATTTTTGTATTCAAGTTCAATTAACTTGTTAATCAACATGACGTGAGGCTTATAAGGGGCGACAATCAGAACGGAGGCATTCTGTTCAATGTTTTCATTTTCGCTTAAATGATTGAGCTTTTTATCAAGGAGTTTGAACGCCAAATCCACATCCACGACAGCAGAAAAGCAATTAAGCC
>CABRZK010000391.1 GCA_902475415.1 uncultured Eubacterium sp. | reverse complement strand
TTTTTGACGGACGGTACAGACTGATAGCTTTCTGATATTCGTATACAGCCGCAAATCTTCCATCCGACATATAGACGCGCATATGTTGTCCATCTTTTGGCAATATCTGCTCTAAAAACTGTTCAGGAGTCATTTTATTACCATTTTTAAGCATAATATCAAATTCTGGTCTCGCCGTCAGCACCGGATATTCTGAAAAAACCTCTTCCACCGGTGTAACGATTTCTGACAGTGTACCAGCATCTTTATGTGCCTGAATCGTATCTAACCGGTACGCATTTTCCAGAGCAAATCCCGCAGCTTTTATTCTCAGCAAACGTTTCATTGCTGCTCCACAGCCAATTTTCTGACCGATATCATGGCATAACGTACGAATATAGGTTCCCTTTGAACAGGAAACTGTCAGTTCGATTTCCGGTAATTCGATTCTTTCAATCTGAATCCCGTAAATAGTAACCGGTCTGGCTTTTCGTTCCACTGTAATCCCCGCTCTGGCAAGATCACATAACTTTTTTCCATTCACCTTCAAAGCGGAATACATGGGTGGCACCTGAAGAATCTCTCCTTCAAATCCCAAAATAGTTTTTGTGATTTCTTCCACTGTTAACTCAGGTACTTCTGTTTTCTTTAATACAGCCCCTGTCAGATCCTGTGTATCCGTCTCTACACCAAGCTGCATCACCGCACGATACACTTTATCGGAATCCGTAAGCATATCACATACTTTTGTTGCCTTTCCAAGGCAAACCGGCAATACCCCTTCTGCATCCGGATCCAGAGTACCTGTATGACCGATTTTTTTCTGTCCACAGATTCCACGCATACGCGCTACTACATCAAAGGAAGTATATCCCTTTTCTTTATATACATTTATGATTCCATTATACATCCGTCTTCCTCTTTGTCTTTCAACTGCTTTTTCACTTTTCCAAGCACTTTTCTGAGGATTTCATCTGCTTTTCCTTCTATTGATGCACCAGCTGCTCTGCTGTGTCCTCCACCACCAAATTCCACGGCGATCTGAGCAACATCCACATAAGAAGCTGAACGCATACTTACTTTATAGGTATCATTTTCGTTTGGATATACAAACACAGCTGCCTCTACACCTGCTGTGGAACGGAGTGTGCTGACAATTCCGTCAAGATCTTTTGGCTCCACATGGAATTTTTCCAGTTGTTTTCGTTTAATTACGCTTGAAATGCATTGTCCCTCAAAATGCAGTTCTGCATCCATTAACGCTTTCCCAAGAATCTGCTGCTGTGCAAATGTACGGATGTAAAATGTTTCATCCACAATCCGGGAATAATCAATTCCTTTATCCATCAGCTTTCCGGCAATTTCCATCGTTTTCGATGATGTGCAGGAATACTGAAATACACCTGTATCATGTACGATTCCCAGATAAATGCATTCCGCAATTTCTTTTGTAATCTTCTCCGGGTCCATCAGCTGATATACCAGTTCTGATGTAGAACTTGCATTTGGGAAAATATAGTTAAAATCCGCAAAAGACTGATTGCTGATATGATGATCCACACAAAATGTGCTTTTCGCCACTTCAAAATAGCGACCGGACAATCCGAGTCTTCCTGCATCACCGCAATCCAGTGCAATAAAAAGATCATACTCTTTTTTCCCATCTGTCTCTTTTACATGACGGATTTTTTCTGCATTTTTTAAAAACAGAAATTTCTCCGGAATTGGCTCCAGATACAGATCTGCCATAACATCAGGATAATTATCACAAATGTAATTGTATACCGCCAGACAGGATCCCACGCAGTCGCCATCCGGTCTGATATGACCGGATATGGCTACTGTAGTGATCCCATCCAGATATGAATCTAATGAAATCATGCTCATCCTCTTATTCTTCCTCTTTACCGCCTGTCAGTGCATCTATCTTCTTGGACATCTCAATACCATATTCAATGGATTCGTCCAGAATAAATCTCAGCTCCGGTGTGTTTCTGAGATTCAGAGACTGCGCCAGGCAACGACGCGCGTACCCCGCTGCATTTTTCAGACCTGCGATTGTGTCTTCTTTCTCTTTTTTATCACCAAGAACACTGATATACACTTTACAAGTTTTCAGATCCGGTGCAACCTGTACCGCTGACACCGTCGTCAGCGGATGGATCCGCGGATCTTTGATCTCATTACGGATAATGGTTGATAA
>CABRZK010000390.1 GCA_902475415.1 uncultured Eubacterium sp. | reverse complement strand
CTTAAAACTTTAGCTACTTCTGATGACAGACGTCCTAATGTACATCCAGCAGCGTCAACTACGTACCATTTTCTTTCAATCTTATCTGGATTAGCCATATAAGTTTTCATTGGTTTCCCTCCTGTGAATCATTAACTTTTTCATTAACACTTTCATGATAAATATATTGAAATCAATAAAGCTCCGGGGCTTTGGTGCTTTACTGTTTCTCCTTTTGTCATACTGCATTATTATATTACACAACCCCGTGTGTGTCAACCTTTTTTATAAACAATATGCTGTTTTCTTCATCTTTCGATCTCAATACTATCTTATGGTGTCAAGGTTAAAAAAACTCCACTCGTGTGCAAGCACATCGTGATTTTCAGTCTTTTGACCCTGGAAGCATCTTATAGTATAATATTCTCAGTATAATATTTTCTGTTGAGCTCTTATTTTAACATAAGATCAATAATTTATACAATTAATAATATTTGGGGGAAAACTAAATGAAAAAGAACATTGATATGCTCCATGGGCCTGTGCTGCCGGCACTTACGAAGCTGGCACTTCCGATCATGGCAACTTCACTTATCCAAATGGCGTACAACCTGACTGACATGATCTGGATAGGAAGGCTGGGGAGCAACGCTGTAGCCGCAGTCGGCGCAGCAGGTATGTATATGTGGCTTTCCAACGGGCTGGCTTCACTGTCTAAAATGGGTGGTCAGGTAAATACAGGCTACTCACTGGGGAGCGGTAGCCGCAAAGAAGCTGCCGGATATATCGCAAACACTTTACGTTTTGCAGCCATTTCGGGCATTATTTTTGGTATTGTCTGCATGTTGTCCGCAACACCATTAATCGGTTTTTTCAATCTGAACAGTCCACAGGTTATCGCCGATGCGAAAATCTATCTCCAGATCACTTGTGGTCTGGTTGTATTTTCCTTTGTGAATCAGAGCTTTACCGGAATCTTTACGGCACTGGGAAACAGCAAGGCTGCTTTTCTCGCTACCACATCCGGTCTGATCGTCAATATCATTCTGGATCCGGTTCTTATTTTCGGTCTCGGACCATTTCCGGCTATGCGGATCATGGGTGCTGCTGTTGCAACCGTAATCGCACAGGCGATCGTAACCCTGACATTTCTTATATTTACAAGGAAAGATACTCTAATTTTCCCGGAAGTACATTTCTTCGGAAGACCGAACCTGCACTATCTTACTTCTATTATAAAGATTGGCCTTCCGACTTCCATCCAGAGTATGCTGTTTACCGGCATTTCCATGATTATTGCAAGACTGGTTGCAGGCTATGGAGATGCGGCTGTTGCTGTGCAGAAAGTTGGTTCACAGATTGAATCCATTTCCTGGATGACTGCTGATGGTTTTGCCGCTGCCGTCAATTCTTTTATTGCGCAGAATCACGGTGCCGGAAACCGCGACCGTATCCGCAAAGGCTATTCGCATGCCATGGGAATCGTGCTGGTCTGGGGAATCTTCTGCACACTGCTTCTGATTCTCTGCCCGGAACCAATCTTCCGGATCTTTATCACAGAACCGGATGTCATACCAATGGGCGTGGACTATTTGATGATCCTCGGCGTGTCACAACTCTTTATGAGCGTAGAGATCACTACAGCCGGTGCATTTTCCGGCTACGGCCGTACAGTACCGCCGTCTGTCATCAGTATTATATTTACCTCCGCGCGGATTCCTCTGGCGATGCTGCTGATCACAACGTCACTCGCCTTAAACGGTATCTGGTGGAGTATAACCATTTCCAGCATTTTCAAAGGGATTTTACTGCTGACCTGGTTTTTGTTCTTTTTAAGGAAAGAAATGAAAAAATCCTGATTTATTTTAATGATGCAGGGTCAAAAGCCTGAACCCACGATGTGCTTGCACATAAGTGGGTTTATGGCTTAGTGACCCGCCCGATATGAGCATAAAAGTGGAGCGTAAGCTTCATGATACGCGGATATTGGGGTGAATTGCAGGAACACAAAGTACGGAACAATTCGTATGGCATCTTTCTAAATACAATTATCATCAACAAGGAGGACTTAATTATTATGTGGGCTTATGAAGGCGTTTTTTATCAAATCTATCCGATTGGATTCTGCGGTGCACCTGTGCACAATGACGGCGTGACCGTTTCCAGAATTCTGAAATTAAAGGACTGGGCAGGTTATCTCGGTGACCTC
>CABRZK010000389.1 GCA_902475415.1 uncultured Eubacterium sp. | reverse complement strand
TGCCGAAAGGTTAATTATGTGCTGGAAGCAGACATCAGAGGATTCTTTGATAATGTAAATCATGACTGGATGATGAAGTTTCTCGCAAATGATATTGATGACAAAAATTTTCTGCGTTATGTAAAGCGGTTTCTGATTGCGGGAATCATGGAAGGAACAGAATATCATGAAAGTGATAAGGGGACACCGCAGGGTGGGCAAATATCCCCGATTCTGGCGAATGTGTATCTGCATTATGTGCTTGACTTGTGGGTAACCGCAGTAAAGAAGCATATTAGAGGACAAATTTATTATGTCAGATATGCAGATGACTTTATCATTATGTTCCAGTACTGGGACGATGCACAAAAAGTTATGACGGCATTAAAGCCAAGACTTGCAAAGTTTTCACTGGAACTTGCGGAGGAAAAGACGAGAATTTTCAAATTCGGAAGATTTGCAGAAAACAAAGAGGAGTTTGACTTTTTGGGATTTACATTCTTTAAGAAGAAATTGAAAGCGAAACGGCAAAAAGCAAAAGAGTGGTTGAAAACACGTCTCAACAAGAATGTGACTGAAACAATGAAGTTAATCAGAGTAAGTCTGTTAGGGCATTACAATTACTATGGCGTGAATGGAAATTATACGCAGATGCGAAAGTTCTATGAATATTTAAAATATGTCACGCACAAGATGCTGAATCGCAGAAGTGAACGAGCATATATGCGATGGGGAAAATTTAATAAGATTTGGGATTATCACATTCCAAAGCCTAAGATAACTAAGAACATCTGGAATTGGTCTGTAAAGATTGTTTGAAGAGCCGTATGCCTTAATAGGGCACGTACGGTTCTGTCGAGGGGCGGCGGCAGTAATGTCGTCCGTCTACTCTACGGAATGGAATCTGGATTACAAAACAGCCCCCATGAGGGCATTAAAATAAATGATGTAGACTTGCTTTTGGGCAGGTCTTTTTTGTTACCTGGGAGGTGAATACAATGGCTCGATTCAAACCGACCCGTTTTATGGCGGAGGATTCCAAGTATAACAAAAAGGCGGCAGATTATGCCGTCTCTTTTATTGAATGCCTCAGCCACACCAAAGGCACATGGGCAGGAAAGAAATTCGAACTGCTGGATTGGCAGGAACAGATTATCCGTGATTTGTTCGGAATCTTGAAACCGAACGGCTATCGTCAGTTTAATACAGCATATATTGAAATTCCGAAAAAAATGGCAAGAGTGAGCTTGCAGCTGCCGTCGCTCTGCTATTAACTTGTGGTGACGGAGAACAGCGAGCGGAGGTCTATGGTTGTGCCGCAGACCGACAGCAAGCCTCGATTGTTTTTGACGTTGCCGCAGATATGGTTCGTATGTGTCCGGCTTTGATGAAAAGAGTCCGGATACTTACTGCACAAAAAAGAATTGTATACACACCAACAAACAGCTTTTATCAGGTGCTTTCCGCTGAAGCTTATTCCAAACATGGCTTCAACATCCATGGGGTCGTGTTCGATGAACTTCATACGCAGCCGAACCGAAAGCTGTTTGATGTTATGACCAAAGGCTCCGGCGATGCCAGAATGCAGCCTTTGTATTTCCTGATTACCACAGCCGGAACGGACACAAATTCAATCTGCTATGAAGTTCATCAAAAGGCAAAGGACATTCTGGAGGGCAGAAAGCATGATCCGACTTTCTATCCGGTTATCTATGGTGCAGATGAATCCGAGGACTGGACTGACCCGAAGGTTTGGAAAAAGGCAAATCCAAGCCTGGATAAGACCATCGGAATGGATAAGGTGGTGGCTGCGTGTAATTCTGCAAAAGAAACACCGGGCGAGGAAAATGCGTTTCGGCAACTGCGTTTGAATCAATGGGTAAAACAAGCAGTGCGTTGGATGCCGATGGAAAAATGGGACAAATGCAAGGTCGCTTTTGATGAATCCGAACTGGAAGGAAGAATCTGCTACGGTGGACTTGACCTTTCCTCCACTACTGATATTACAGCATTTGTTTTGGTGTTTCCGCCTACAGAAGATGATGAACATTATTACATTTTGCCTTACTTCTGGCTGCCGGAAGAAACTTTGCCACTTAGAGTAAGGCGTGACCATGTTCCATATGATGTGTGGGAACGGCAGGGGTATCTGAAAACTACTGAGGGGAATGTTGTCCATTATGGCTTTATCGAAAACTTCATCGATGAACTGGGACAAAAATTCC
>CABRZK010000388.1 GCA_902475415.1 uncultured Eubacterium sp. | reverse complement strand
GCATCGCCTGAATGTTACTTCCGCCGGAAAACATGGTCATCGGCAGTGCCGTTCCGATCACTCCAAGTATCAGTCCACCCAGTACGGCATTTAATACCGACAGGTTATGACTGCGCAGTTTTTCAAAAAACCAGCCACTCGCTTTCTGAAAGATCAGATATAAATAACCGGCTGCAATTCCTACCACAATCAGCAATATAACCGCCACTTTATCTCGCAGGATCAGCACGCCTCCCTGTAAATGCGGAACTGCCAGGCATCTGCCAAAACACGCATTAAGCAGCTCATATACTGCAAGTCCTGTCAGTCCTGCTGTCACTCCAGATGCAACCTGTTCTTTTCGTTTCCAGTCAATTTTTCCTTTGTCATATACGATCTGATCCGGTGGCAGAAGTAAACCTGCTGCCATCACCCGAAAGAGTTCTTTCTTCATCACATAAGGATTCCCCGCAATCAACGTCTCCATTTTCCAGCGGGCCAGACCAAATTGATCCATCGCCCAGCAGCAAAGTCCAAGCAAAAGACTTACCAGACCGGACTCCGGTCCGACTGCGCCACCAAAAAATATGGATAAAAAGGATGCCGCAACGATCATCGGAAGTTTCCGATACGGGTATGTTCCGGTATCTTTCACGCGTTTCACAGAGTCTGCCATCCGCTCCGGATATGGGCCATATACCCGGTGAAATAAACCAATAATGACACCGCCCACCAGGCACATCAAAATCGTATAACATTTAGAATCTATATAAGCCGGTATCATTTCCCAGATTACTGTGATTCCTACATTGGCCACCTTCAGATACAGCCATACCAAACCGGCGATCACAGCACCTGTCAATGCCGTAAAGCACAAAAACAGGTTTCTGTTACTCATTTGTTTTTTCATTCTTTTATTTCATCCTCCAACAGGTTACTTCCATCTGCCGCCGTCGTGGCCAGACGGTCACACCGTTCATTCTCCGGATGTCCGTCATGTCCTTTGACCCAGTGAAAAGTTACCTGATGTGGCTCCATCGCTGCCAACAGTCTGCTCCAGAGATCTTTGTTTTTTACCGGAGATTTATCTGCTTTCTTCCATCCCCGCTTCATCCATCCGTCGATCCAGTGTTGGTTAAACGCATCTGTCAGATATTTGGAATCCGAATATAATTCCACCTGGCATGGTTTTACCAATGCTTCCAGTCCCACAATTGCTGCCATCAGTTCCATACGGTTATTGGTTGTTCTGCGGTATCCTGCGCTCAACTCCCGTTCATGCAGTTTTCCGGTTGAATCAATAAACTGCAAAACGGCTCCATAACCGCCCGGACCGTCCGGATTTCCACGGGCTGCACCATCTGTATATAATGTTACTTTCATAATTTTTATCCTTCCATGGAACGAATGATACGGTTTGCCTCTTTATAAATATCAGAAGGTTCAAAACCGATAGAAAACTTCTGATCTTCGTACAGAATTTTTCCGTTTACCATTGTCAGTTTTACATTCTGCTTACTACCACTGTATACCAGATTTTTCACAATATTGTTTTCCGGCTGCATATTTGGCTGCTGCAGATCAATCATGATCAGATCTGCTTTCTTACCTGCTGCCAGACGGTCACAGTTATCTAATCCCATTGCATGAGCTCCACCAGTGGTTGCCATATACAGAATCTTGTCTGCGCTGATACATTCTGCATCCATTTCACGCACTTTTGCAAGAGCACTTGCCAAAAACATTTCCTTAAACATGTCCAGACTGTTGTTGCTTGCCGGACCATCTGTTCCGATTGCCACCGGAATTCCTTCCTCTACAAAACGTTTTAGCGGTGCAATTCCACTGGCCAGTTTCAGATTGGAAGCCGGACAGGTAACGGCTGTCAGCTGACGTTTCTTAAAGATTTCAAAATCCTTATCATCAAAATATACGCAATGGTATCCGCCACCGCCATATTCGTACATGCCAAGTTCTTCTGTCAGCTGAGTCGGTGTCTTACCATAACGCTCCAGACATTCCTTTACTTCATTCTGTGTCTCAGAATTGTGTAAAAATACCGGTGATTTATATTTATGTGCAAGGTCTGCAATTTCTTTCATCAGATCCATCTTGGTCGTATACTCTGCGTGGAATCCGATCATAAAAGATGTCAGGTCACTGGTTTCGTTCACCTTCAGATAATTTTCTTCCACTACTGCCGCACTTCCGCCAAAACTGTTGACGCCGG
>CABRZK010000387.1 GCA_902475415.1 uncultured Eubacterium sp. | reverse complement strand
CTACAAGCGCACCTGCACTGACAACAAATAAAATGGCAGCAAATAAAATATCATAAAGCATTTTAAGCCAGGCAGGTGTAGGTTTAACATCGCCAAACATAGCAGATTGTCCAGAGGTGGCAAGTGACTCAGCTGCTGTTTCTACGACTGTTTGTTCTTCACTGGAAAAATGAGAGAAAATCCATCGCAAAAAATCACGTATAGCGATGCCGATGGAATAAACAATATGATCTAGTGGAAGAAGTGGAACAACAAGCATGACCACAAGAGCCAGTATTGAAAAGGCAATCATGAGTGCACGGTTTGTAGAAATAATCTGCTTGCCGGGAAGGTTTGCTATATTGCGTCTACTGTAAAGATAGCGATTAAGGCTTTTTAAATTCGTGTATATAAGAAAATCAGTCAGCCAGGCAAATGTAATCCAGTAGAGTATTGTTTGAAGATCATTTCGTTTTAGCAGCAAGGCGATAAAAAAGAGAAGAACAAAATACCCTAAAAAGCCGGCACTTGGCGAATCAAAAAGACCACCTGATTCAATTACGTTTTCATCCACAATTTCATAGTCGTCTGTTTTTTGAAGACGGGAAGGAATACGGATTAGCATGATAGCTACTGAAAGAATCAAAAAGTACAGTTTCTCCCAAAAGTTGCTTCCAATAAAAAACAGCAAAATGGCACATGCAATACCAATAATGAAATAGCTGACAAAATGTTTGATTTTTTCCTGGCCATAAGCAGTAACTGCAAATGGAATCAGCAAAAGAAAACTGTGAAAAAAGTAGAATAAATAATGAGAAGGAAAAATAAGACAGGAGAGAAATGCAGTAATTCCAAGAATTAACAAAAATCCATGGATATGCTCTGTCAGAGCCTGAAGCTTAATTCTCATATTTGTTTACCTCCCATCGTATAATGTCCATATTTGGTATTTTCCGTACGCGAAGCTCCATGTCCTCGTAGAGAGGTGCAATCCACATAGCGCTGCTGCCAGTTTTGATCAGCTGTTCAAATGCATCCTGCAGGGAATTGCTCATTGAGTTAGAGATCATGATATAAAGCGGAGCAGAAGTCGAGTTTGCCATTTTATTTGTGAGTTCATGCAGTTGGTCTGTACAGGATACAACTGTTCGTGTAAGATCGATTCTTGCAAGAACCTCAGCAATAGCATTAACATGACGAAGACCACTTCCAGTAGGAATTACGGCAACCTGATCAGTAATACAGTCACTTCCATTGCATATCATTCTGGTGGGAACACCAGTATTAAGGAAGTAGTAGCTGATTGATGCGGCAAGCCGGATTGCGATTTCGTGAAGCTGTTCATATACCCATACAGTTTCTGTTTCCAGATTTAAAATAATAATGGCTTCCTGAGAAGATGTAGAGTCGTGAACATTAACCATAAGCTCACCAGTTCGTGCACTGGCAGTCCAGTTTACGCTATTCATCGGGTCAGTAGATGTGTAATCTCGTATGCCGCGAAACTCAAAAGGATCCTCATATAAAAATTGGCGGCTAGTCATGGTTCCTATCATTTTTCGAAACGGTACGTCAAGACAATCAATATTTAGATATCTAGGATAAACATATAAATAGGTATTTTGATTCAATGTGCTGATATATTCACTTGTCATAAGTAGATTGGATGAGATGATATCAGATTGTGTAATCTCATAGTATCCGCGCTTTTGACAGGAGAAGCCAAGCGTTCTTCGTATTCTCTGGTGAAACAAAACAGAAAAAACATCGTTTTTATAGTTGAAATCAGAAACGCTTGTATTTTCCATATTTTGAAATACAAGATTGCGGCTAACCTGAAACTTGACGTTAAGGTAGGCAAGCGGAAGAAGTTTTCTGTTTTCAATAACCTCTGTCAGTGTGGCTTGTTCGCCTTCTAGGACTGCCTTATCTTGAAAGTGGATTGAAACAGAGAGATTTTTGTCCCACAAAGTTTTGTAGATCCAATCCTGCAATATGTATAAAAGACCTGCTGCGGCTAATAAAAGAAGTATTTTCATGGCAAATCCTCAGTCTTATTCGTGTTTTCCCCAGTTTTCAGTAGGAACGGCAACATCAGACAGTAGCTTTTCAATAATTTCAGTACCTGTTGACTGGCTGCCAACGCCGCGGCTTAAGACAAGGCGATGTGCAAGAACGAAGACAGCGACAGCCTTGATATCTTCTGGAACGACAAAGCTTCGTTCATGTAAAAAGGCATACGCCTTTGAT
>CABRZK010000386.1 GCA_902475415.1 uncultured Eubacterium sp. | reverse complement strand
CTTATTATAAACGACATTTTTTCTTATGTCAAGTTGTTTTTTAATTGTATCGACTATTTTTCAACATCTTGCATTTCCTGTAGAAAAAAGTGCTTCAATTTTTTCTTTACAAATTCATTATACGAATTGATGCAGACACCCGTCTGTCTGTTCAAAAATAATTTACAAAAATCGACGAAAAAAATCCGCTGTAATTCAATACAGCGGACTCTCTCTTCACTGGCTTAGAGCACTTTCAATCAGTACTCTTCCGCCAACAGCATGGTGCAGTGTTCCCCATCATCGATGATGTACACCTTTACTGTGACCGGCTTTTGTGCCTCCACAATGTACGCCATCTCAAACTGCGGTTGTTCCGAGGTATGGTGTACGATCTGCAAACCGTTCTCTTCGCTGAGTCGAAACACCTGCAAGTAGTCTTTTGGTTCTGGCATCTGATCGACAGCCTGCCACATCATCACTTGCAGTGCAATCGGTATCTCCGCATCCACACTTCGTGTCAAGTATCTGCCTTTTGATTTTTCAAACATATTCTTTACTCCTTTACCTTAGAATTAAACATCTCGTACAGTTCGCCTTGCCGCATGGGAATGGTTTCTGTTAACTCCACTACGCCAAACCCCACATCCAGCACAATATCGAAATCATAAGGTCGTACATAAATCGCCTTTACAAACTGCTGAATAAATGTGCGGAACTCTTCGGTATTTCGTTTCAATTCCTGCCATTGTGTGTGCAGGTATGCAACATCTTCATATTGAAGTGGTTCCAGCAGTTTTAGTTCGTGCAGTCTGGTTTCCAATTTCGCTTTCTCGTTCTCTAACTGTTCCGCTCTTTGCAGCAAGTCATCTGTGAAAATGCCCTTTTCAATTGCCTTAGTGATGTTGGTAAGGCTGCCCTTTATTTCAGCGTATTGTGCAGAAATCGTTTCATGGTGAGTATCGAAATCATGATTAAACTTTTGCACCTGCTGATTCACTTTGGAAACAGCTCGCTTTAGATTTTTCGACTTCAGCCTCTCTCCGATCAGCACAGCAATGTAGGCATCGAGATAATCTTTATTCAGTTCCTTGTTGTTGCACATCGCCCGGTGGGTATTGCATCTGTAGGTGGCAAGCCGTGTCTTATTCCTGCCGCTGAATCGCAAGTTCCCAATCATCCGCTTGCCGCAGACATCGCAGATCAACTTTCCAGTCAGCAAATAAAACTCTTTGCTGTGATAGCGTCCTGCGTTTCGCTTGTTCTTCGCCTTGATTTGCTGCACCTGTGCAAACAGCTTTTTCCCAATGATTGCCGGACAACCGTCCTCAATGCGGATATAGCTGTCCTTTTGGGCGTGGTTATTCCGCTTGCCATCTGCTCTTGCAGCTGCCTTATTGAACACAAAAACACCGGTGTATTTCTCATTGCTGAGTATCTCATAAATACTATTCTTCCCGAATATTTTACCTCGTTTTGTCTTGTATCCATGGGCATTTAGCCGGTCAATAATTTCACTGTAACCATAGCCATCTGCAAACATTTGAAAGATAATTTTTACCGCTTGAGCCTCCCACTCATTGATGACCAGATGCCGGTTTTTATCCAAATCATATCCCAGTGGTGGACAACCGCCAGTGTGTTTGCACTGCAAAGCGGTTTCATTCATGCCTTTCATGACTTCTCGAGCCAGATTCTTGCTGTAGTACTCGGACATACGCTTCCATCATAATGCTTTCCGGGGAATCGTCCATACGTTCCAGCACACTGCAAAGCTTGACGTGGTTCTTTTTCAGTTTCTTTTTGTAAATGGCACTGTCATAACGGTCTCTTGAAAAACGATCGAGCTTATGCACCAAAACGATGTCAAATATTCCTTTGCCACTGTCTGCAATCATCTGCTGAAACTGCGGTCGGTTGTCTGTTGTCGCTGACCTTGCCTCGTCTGTATAAGTGGAAACGACCTGCCAGTGGTTCTGTTTGCAGAACTGATTCATAGCTCGTATCTGTGCATCAATGGATTCACTTCTCTGGTTATCCGAACTGAATCGGGCATATTGTGCTACTCTTGGTATGTTCAGCATGTTACCACCTCAACAGGCAAATAGATGTCTTCGCCATAGTCGTCACCAACGATTTTGACACCGTGCAAAAACACTTTTTCTTTCAAAAAAAGCATTTCTACAAACTCCATTTCACTGATTGGAAAGTCTGTAAATTCTTCTTGTTCCAGTACGATAAAACAGCCGATG
>CABRZK010000385.1 GCA_902475415.1 uncultured Eubacterium sp. | reverse complement strand
CTTTCGATTATTCAAAGAAATTATTTTGTGATTTCCAATTTGAATAATGAAAGATTGGTGCGGCAAAGCGGTTCTTTTTTAATCTGCGGAAAATATAATGTTCAGCTTAAAGAAAAAATCGGACAGAGCATTGTTAAACGGGCATATAGCGATGTTCAAGACGAGTTTGAACTACAAAGTTTTAGAATACCAGCGGGAAGAAAAGACGCGATTTTAGAGGAACTGAGTTTTTACAATATCAACGAAGGAACGCTGTTCCCGGAACTTGAGCACCAGATGGCATATATTAAAAGCAATTATGCGAACACGCAAAAGCCTATGGTTGATCGGTTTGTGAAAACAGAAGTTCCGATAACAAGTATTAAAGAAGTGCGCAATTTAGATGTTTCAGACGATAAAGTGGACGAGATTATTCGAGAAGCATTGCATAATGCTGTGCATCCAGAAATTTTTGATGATTGTTACGTTGCAATTCAAAAGAATTTGATGCCGGATTGGTATCGTAAGGAAATTGGACTCAGTAAAGTTCGATTGGCACTAACGGATACATTGGATAATGGTACGCCGATGGGACGCGCGGTGGCAAAAAGAGCGGCGCATTCTATCGTTACAAAGATTGTGAATGCCATTGAGCAAGAATCGAATACAGCAACTTCGGATAATAGTTGAGGAGAAAAATCATGCTTTCATTTACCGAAGATACCTTTGAACAAGCGGTCATAGAGCTATTTGAAAATATGGGTTACACCCACATTTATGCTCCTGATATGAACCGAACAGATTACAACCGCCCTCTGCTGGACGATGTTTTGCGGGATTGTCTGGTGCGGCTGAATCGCAGCCTTCCGGCTGTGGCAATTGATGAAGCCATCCTGAAACTGAATGATTTTGATGCGGGAAGCCTGTTGCAGAAGAATATTATTTTTATGGACTATCTGCAAAACGGTATTACGGTCAAATACGCAGTCAAGGGTGAAGAACGGTCTTCGGTAGTAAAGCTGATTGATTATGCAGATGCAGACAAAAATGATTTCTATGTGGTAAACCAATATACCTTTGTGGAAAACGGAAACAACCGCCGCCCAGATATTATTCTGTTTATCAATGGCCTGCCGCTGGTTTTGATGGAGCTGAAGAGTCCTTCCAAGGACGAAGTGGGTGCAGAAAACGCATACAATCAGATTCGAAATTACATGAAGGACATTCCTTCGATGTTCTACTATAATGCAGTCTGCGTAATCAGCGACCTTTCGACCAATAAGGCGGGAACAATCACTTCTGGACTTGACCGTTTTATGGAGTGGAAAACGAAAGATGGCGATTACGAAAATACTGCGTATGCACAGTTTGACACCTTCTATGAGGGAATGTTCCAGAAAGAACGGTTACTGGACATTCTGAAAAATTTTATCCTGTTTTCCGGCGATGGGCAGAAGCCGATTAAAATTTTGGCTGGATACCACCAGTATTTTGCAGTGCGAAAAGCTATCGAAAAGGCCAAGATTGCTACTAAAACGGATGGCAAGGGTGGTGTGTTCTGGCATACGCAGGGCAGCGGGAAATCGCTGTCGATGGTATTCTATGCCCATTTGCTGCAAGAGGCTTTGGATAGCCCCACCATCGTTGTGATGACTGACCGCATTGATCTTGATGACCAGCTTTACACGCAGTTTGCCAAGTGCGCACCTTTCCTGCGTCAGACACCTGTACAGGCAACCAGCAAGGACAATCTAAGCAAGCTGCTGGATGGCCGAGAAGCAAACGGCATTATCTTCACCACGATGTTTAAGTTTGAGCGTGGCGAAAAGCCGCTGTCCGAACGGAGAAATATTGTGGTGATGGCGGATGAAGCCCACCGCGGACAGTATGGTTTTGATGAAAAAATAGTCATTAAAGAAAATGAACAGGGTGAAAAAGAAGCACATACGGTCATTGGCAATGCCCGTATCATCCATGATGCCTTGCCAAATGCAACCTACATAGGCTTTACTGGAACACCGATTTCGGCAAAAGATAGAAATACGCGCGAAGTTTTTGGTGATTATCTCGATATTTACGATATGACACAGGCTGTGGAAGATGGTGCAACGCGTCCGGTTTACTATGAGAGCCGTGTTATCAAACTCCACCTCGACCAGAATACACTGGCTCTGATTGACGCGACCTACGATGCACTGGAACAGCAATCGGATGCAGCAACGATTGAAAAAAGTAAAAAGATGCTGGGGCAGATGGAGAGTGTGCTGGGAGCAGATTCTACCATTCAATCGGTGTGC
>CABRZK010000384.1 GCA_902475415.1 uncultured Eubacterium sp. | reverse complement strand
TCATCGATATAATCAATCTCAATTGCTTCCAGGATCTGCGCTTCTACAAAATGTCCGATTCTGCATTTTGCCATAACCGGAATGGATACCGCTTCCTGAATGCCGCGGATCATCTTCGGATCGCTCATGCGGGATACGCCGCCTGCTGCACGGATATCTGCCGGGATTCTTTCCAGTGCCATGACTGCACATGCACCTGCTTCCTCTGCGATCTTTGCCTGTTCCGGAGTTGTTACATCCATGATAACTCCGCCTTTTAACATCTGTGCCAGCTGCTTATTTAATTCATATCTGTTCTCTTTCATAATTCCTGTACCTTTCCTATCTGTTTTCTGTGAATTTTCTTTGAGTCCTATCATACGCTCATCTGGTATTTTTTAAACAGCCAGTTTTTATGTTTTTGTGCATGCCAATTTTGCATAAAAAAGACCTTTTGAAACCCAACGTTTTCAAAAGATCCTTTTTAGCCTTCTCTTTAATTAAAATCATTCTATTTCAAATGTCTTATTTTTCAAGCCCGAACGTTTCCACAACCACAATCCAGACACGATAACTAATAAACCTCCGCCTATCATTTCAACTTCATAGACTACATTTTCTTTAAAAGTTGTCATAACTGGAAGTGCCGAGCACACAATCGCAATCACGCAGATTACCAATTCCATATACCCAAGAAAGCATCCCCACTTTTTATTTTTTGTCATCTGATACAACCCAGGTTTATCAACCTTTTTCCGTTTAATTTTAATATATGCCGCAAACAAAAGAACATACGGAAACAACGATGTCAACGCGGTCATAGTAATTAATACATTGTAAATCGTTTCAACTGCCGGGAAAACTGCCACGCCTGCAAGCAGCAGAGAAACAAGTATCGCCTGAAATAAAATCGCCTTCTCCGGAATGTCATGCTCATTTTTCTTCGTAATCTTCTCCGGAAAGATTCCCGGTTCAGAATATCCAAACAACATCTTTGTCGGTTGCGCAATATACAGCACTACCGCTCCAAATATCGACAAAGTAATTCCAAATGCTACGATCTGAACAAAAAATTGAGGAACTTCCAGGAGATTGCAGGCAATTACTAATGCATCCAAAGTCCCTGTATACGCAAAGATTTCTGACGTCGGCATCAGCATTGTCATACATACCGAACCAATCACATATAATACGCAGATTGTTCCGGCAGCAATCATGATTGCTCTTGGATAATCTTTCTGAGGATTTTTCATTTCAGAAGCGAAGTTTGCTGTAAATTCAGCTCCTGTATACGCAAATGTAATTCCCGAAATTGCAACCAGCGAATTCATATTTAGCTTAGGGGTCAATGTTGCTATCGTATACTCAGATGCACTTGGTGCCTTTTTGAACACTACCACTGCCAGAATTGCCATACCAATCAGACACACCGTCGGTACCACCGAACCCAGCGCACCTACACTGGTAAAGTATTTTCCAAATTTCATACCACGCATACTCGCAAACGACAACGCCCAGAAAACAACCAACGACATAATCAATACTAATATTTTGTTATCTGCAAGTTCTGGTTTCCCAATCATGTAAGTAAAATTGATTGAGAAAAATGTCAGAAAAGATGCATACCAGAAAATAAGTGCCGTCCAATGCATCCAGGATACTAAAAATCCATATTTTGTTCCGAATGCAATTTTAACCCAGTCATTCAGACCTCCATCTGTAGGATATGCTGTTGCCAGTTCCGCACACATCAGCGCCTGCGGCACAAAGAATATCAGCATAAATATGATCCACATCGGGATTGCTCCCAACCCCAGGCCAAAACTGTCTGAGGTTGATTTTGCAATCCAGCGGATTCCATAAAGGGCAGATACATTCATAAGCACAAGTTCCCAGAATGTAATACTTTTTTCTTTCAATCGCCTCGCCCCTTTTTAAATTCCATTTCTCTTTACTTTGTAGTCATAATCTCTGTGGAATACATGTTCATCATTAATTGATGCATCCATGTGTCCGGTAATATAGAAGTTATCTTTATCAGCAGTCTGAGTAACAACGATATCACAATCTGTCAGCCATCCATCACGGCCGTTCTTCATCTTCTGCGTAATAGTATATTTGGCTGACAACGGATCTTTGTTGCTCATCGTCAGTTCTCTCTTGAGGTTATGTTCTACTACCGTTCCAATATCATCAAAGCGATAGATACCCTCTCCAAACACTCCACCAACACCGTTTGTAATAGATGTCCATGAATCCGTGAGCAGATCATACTCAATTGTACGGTCTACACGACCAGG
>CABRZK010000383.1 GCA_902475415.1 uncultured Eubacterium sp. | reverse complement strand
AGATCCGACAAAACAATGCCATCTAATATAGATAGTTCCACAACTCAATAAGATTCCCTCTCCTAAAGCTCTTTTTTTGATTTTTTCTTAAAATTAGAAACGAGAAAAATTTGACCCAAGAACAGATCAGCCGATTATATTTCAGAATATACTATCAATAGCAATAAGAGCAAATAATCCTTCAAAGACAAGCGTAATTTCATTGCCGCCTGTTGTAATTCCCTATCTACTTTTTTGAGGTTGATGCATAGCATGTCAGCAATCTCTTTGTAACTTTTTCCCTCCAGTTTATGAGCTATGAATACCTGTTTGGTCAATTCCGGCATTTGTTCCAGTTGTTTGCGGCATATCTCGATGATTTCCCGCTGGAATAATTCGTTCGGATTGCAACTTTCGATCGTGCGGGTATAAAAATCCATCACTCCGCGCTCCTTCATCAGGATTTTCTCATACACGGCTTTCCCCGTATATCTATCCCGACGATATTTCAGACAGCGTTTTTTTACGACACCGAAAAGATAGGCCTCTATGCTCGTAAACTGTACAGTTTCCCGGTTCTCCCAAATTGTCATGAAACTGTCATGGACAATATCTTCTGCCGTATTTGCATCATGTACAAGGCTATATGCCACAGCATATAGTTTTCGCTGGTATAGGCGAAATAACTTGTCGAACGACTGCTGGGTCAGTATGATAGTATCCGGTTTCATTCCAAGAACAAAGATAAGAAAAAATTAAAAAGATTATAATGCAAAAAAAATATTTACCCATATAATTGACCTGCAACAGGTTAATTTAATAAAAAAAAATTATTTGCAAAAAAACGCATTTTAGAGGAGGGAATCTTATTGAGTTGTGGAACTATATAAATAGATGCGATATTATGACAGAATGGAAAAAAAGGTTACAGATGCAATGTTATTCCGTTTCTTCGCAGAGCAAACGACTTTGGAAGAAACCGATATGATTTCGGCTTGGCTGAACGAAGATCCGGAAAAGAATCAGAAAGTTCTCGATAAAGCATATAATTTGTATGTATTGGGCATAATGTGTGCACCTAATCCGGAGGCGGGTATAAATAATTCACGCTCTTTCCTGCGTTTCGGATGGCCGAAAGTGCTGCGTTATGCCGGAGTTGCTGCCGCCATTTTACTGCTCGGAATTGCTGTCGACCATGTGCTTTTGAGTCAACGCATGAACCGGTGGTTACAACAGCAAACGACTGTCGAGGTTCCGGCAGGGCAGCATATTCGCCTAACGTTGGGGGATGGCTCCATCGTGGAACTTAATGCGCAGAGCCGCATCGTTTATCCTGCGATTTTCCCAAAAGGGGAGCGGCGTGTCCAGTTGAGTGGAGAGGCCATATTCAATGTCGCCCATAACTCTGAATGCCCGTTCATCGTGGAAACTTTTGCCTGTGATGTAGAAGTATTGGGTACGCATTTCGATGTAATCGCCAACCAAGCGGAGAATCGTTTTTCAACAGCTCTGTTTAGCGGCCGGGTTGCCGTGACGAATAAAAAAAACGGAGAATCCGTCATTCTGCAGCCCAACGATATCGTCAATCTTCGAGATGGAGGGTTTCAAATCCAAGAACTTGAAGATAAAGACGATTATCTGTGGATGGATGGTATTATTTCAGTGTACGGAATGCCGTTTGAGCAGCTGATGAGCAAGTTGGAGCGTAGTTATAACGTGAAGATAGAGATTCGGCGCGAAACCATGCCCGTCGTAAAATACAAAAGTTTGAAAATCCGTGTTTCGGACGGTATAGACCACGCTTTGCATATGCTACAACTCGCCTCGGATTTCACCTTTGAACACGATGCTGTTACCGATGTAATCATCATTAAATAGTCCATCCAATTATTAACTTATCTCAAATTCTTTAGATGCCTATGATGTAAACCACGAACTATCAACTCTGAACATTTGCTTCCTGATATGAAAAACCGATGAGTGGGCGAACACTCACCGGCGTATAGTTCAATCAGGAATATTAACCAATTCCCAACCATTGAACCAAACTTGACAAATGTATGAATAAAAAGATTATTCAGCAAATCTGCCTGTCTTTTCTTTTAGTTCTTACGCTCGTCTGTATCCCTGTTACTGGGGTGCAGGCACAGACGCAGAAGGTTTCCATCAAGATGGAAAACGTGCGTATGAAGCAGGTAATGAATGAGATTGAAAGACAGACAAAATTTCTTTTCGGAATCAATGATGATGTAGATGTTAACAGGCTCGTTACGGTAAATGTGACGAACCAATCCTTGCAAGCAGCCCTCGACCAAATGGTCAAAGGG
>CABRZK010000382.1 GCA_902475415.1 uncultured Eubacterium sp. | reverse complement strand
TTCTGTCGTAAATACACGATCTGCATAGCTTGGTTTTACCGGCATTAAACAGTTTGTAGTAAATAAAATTGCACCCGGAAGGTTGTCAAACTCCTTCTGCTGATTCTGCCATGCGGTTCCGAAATTTCCCTTTAGATGCGGATATTTTTTTAATTCCGGGTAGGCATGCGCCGGCAACATTTCTCCATGGGTATAAATATTGATTCCTTTCTCTTTTGTCTGCTCCAGAAGAAGCTCCAGATCTTTCAGATCATGTCCGGTGATAACGATAAAAGGACCTTTTTCAATGGTAAGCGGCACTTTTGTCGGAACCGGTGTGCCATAAGCAGAGGTATTTGCCTGATCCAGCAATGCCATACATTTCAGATTCACTTCACCCACTTCCAGCACAACTGGAAGCAAATCTTCCATTTCCACATCATAGCTGATGAAAGAAAGTGCTTTGTAGAAGAAATTGTTGACTTCTTCATCTTCATATCCCAGAACCATGGCATGATAAGCATAGGCTGCCATACCTCGGATTCCGAATAAAATCAGGGATTTTAAGGAACGGATATCTTCCTGATCGTCCCAGATCTGATTCATATCAAAATTTGAGGTATTTCCACATGGTGACATACAGTTGCTGCAATTTGGTACCACCCGGTTTTTCTCCTCATTTACCCGGTCAATCATATTGCGTAACGTTTCTTCATTGAAATTGACGTTGGTAACGGTTGTAAACAAACCTTCAATGATGATTCGGTCAGTGTTTTCTGTTTTCGGATTATTTCCACAGGCTTTTGCCAGAGCAATCAGCGCTCCGGTCAGTTCATCCTGCAATCCGGCTACAGTTGCATTTTTTCCACACACACCTGCTGCTCCTGTACATCCACTGCATCCGGCAGTCTGCTCACATTGATAACAAAACATTTTTCTTTCCATAAGTAAATTCTCCTTTGGCAATCATTTATCATTTCTGATGTAAATAGTATTTACAGATATTCGTTTTTTTAAAACTGAATGTAGTATAACAAAAAAAGAAAGCCGTGTATGTTGTTTAAACAACATATTCGACTCTCTTTTTCTTGAGGATCTATCAAAAAGATACAGCAGAATCAACCAGATTCAATGATATTATTCTGGCATAACAGCAGTAATTGCATCTGCGTAACGCTGTACTTTCGCCTTATATTCCTCACTTCTTGCTGCTGCACCGGCGTTTTTCTCATTGTTCTGAATATCATCCGCATGGATAAACTGACCACTTAATGTATCATGTGCATGCTCAATCTGTGATTCATCGAAAGTAAAGCAGATCTTTCCATTTTCATCTGTAGAAAGTTTTCCACGGATACCACACTGACCACAGACAGCCACGTTATCCCCTTCAATGTAGAAATTTCTGGAATGGCAATGTGGACAGACACCGTCTTCTCCCTTCCAGGACGCATGTTCGATATCTTTGGCTGCCTCTGCAAGATTCAGACCAATCTGATGTGCTCTGGCAACCTTGGAATCATCAGTCAGAATGCCGAGAGACCACATAAATACCTCATTATCGATGACTTTCCACATCGGAGTTAATGCATGCAGATAGAAATCGTTCTGGATTTCCGTTGCCCAGTCAGAACCACCGATACCCATGTAAGACACAACTCTTGTTTTCATATATTTCGGATCAATACGTTTGCCTCCATTTGCTGCGGAAATTTTGTCAGCAACGATGTTGTTGGATAATCCCATACGCGGTCCGAAACGATCCATAATTGTATGGAAAATACCTGCTGCACATTTCTCAAAGATCGGAATAGAGAAAATGATTCCATCTGCATCCAGCATCTTATCTACAGCCACTGGAAATCATCTTTTAATACACACATGTTTCCTCTTCCGGAGAAAAGGCTCATAACGCATGCTTTACATCCGGTACAATGCTTGATGTCAAGATCCATCAGACGTACAAATTCAATCTCAGCGCCCTGCTCTTTTGCGGCAAGCAGCGCTTCTTTACACATACAATCGTTTGCTCCGTTTTTACTACCACCTGAAATACCTAAAATCTTCATACTGTTATATTCTCCTTTTTTCGTTTATTCGTTTGTCTGCAATTTTTCAACTACTACTCCGGTAAACTCCCGGGATAATCTGATTTTGTTATAAAACTCAGAACGTTTCCCGGTATTTTTCCTTTCCATCTGCTTCTTAACGATATACCTTCAAATAAGTGTCTGACTTAGCGCATTGGCAGATAGCCTCTGTACTGTTTTAAATTGTCGCTGGTTGCAATATCGGTCAGGAACAGGCTAGCAAACTGGAATTGCGGGCGAAGA
>CABRZK010000381.1 GCA_902475415.1 uncultured Eubacterium sp. | reverse complement strand
CAAGCTGCAATGACAAAGATTTTCAAAATTTAATGGATGTCTATCTGGACAGTGTATTTTCACCGAATATTTACAGAGAACAGAATATTTTCCGTCAGGAAGGCTGGCACTATGAATTAAAGAATCCGGAAGATGAACTGACATTAAATGGTGTGGTTTACAATGAGATGAAAGGTGCGTTTTCTTCTGCAGATGGGGTATTAGACCGTGAAATTTTACGCTCTCTGTTTCCGGATACACCATACAGCAACGAATCCGGTGGTGATCCACAGGTGATTCCGGAGCTGACATATGAAGAATACTTGAATTTCCATCGTCAGTACTATCATCCGTCTAATTCATACATCTATCTGTACGGTGATATGGATGTGGTTGAAAAATTAAACTGGCTGGATCAGGAGTATCTGAGCCATTATGATAAAATCGAGGTTGATTCTTCGATACCGGAGCAGAAACCTTTTGATGCACCGAAAGAACATGAAATTCCATATTCTATTTCCAGCACGGACAGTACAGAAAATAATACTTATCTGTCCTGCAACTGGGCTGTTGGAACGAATTTAGACAGAGAACTCTATATTGCCTTCGATATTCTGGACTATGCATTGCTGAGTACACAGGGTGCACCGGTGAAACAGGCGCTTCTGGATGCTGGAATTGGAACTGATATTTATGGCGGCTATGACAGCAGCAGTTATCAGCCAATTTTTTCCATTGTAGCAAAACATGCCAATGCATCTGATCAGAAACGTTTTGAACAGGTAATTCGTGATGTGCTGCAGGAGCAGGTGAAAAACGGTATCAATAAAAAGACATTGCTGGCTGCGATCAATGGTTCGGAGTTTAAATTCCGTGAAGCAGATTTCGGACGCTTCCCGAAGGGACTGATGTTTGGCCTTCAGGTGATGGACAGCTGGCTGTACGATGAAAATGCGCCGTTCCTTCATATGGAGGAACTGGGTGTGTATGACTACCTGAGAAAACAGCTGGATACGGATTATTTTGAACAGCTGATTCAGAAATATCTGCTGGATAATACGCATGTTTCTTATGTCCGGATTGTTCCGGAAGTCGGACTGACCAGAAAAAGGGAGCAGGCTTTAAAAGAAAAATTACAGGCTTATAAAGCAACTTTAAGTAAAGAAGAAATTGATCAGCTGGTAGAAGAGACACATGCACTGGAAAAATATGAGGAAGAGCCTTCTGCAAAAGAAGATCTCGAAAAAATCCCGTTGCTTTCCCGTGAAGATCTGAAAGCAACCAGTGAACCTTATAAAAATGAAAAAGAGATCATTACAGGGGTTCCTTATCTGTGGCATGATTATCAGACAAATGGTATTGTATATCTCGACTTGTTATTTGATGCGCACCACATTTCCGAGGATCTGATTCCATATCTTGGAATTTTAAAAGTACTGATGGGAAAATTAAATACAACAGATTACACATATACAGATTTTGCGGATGAAGTAAATCTGTATACCGGTGGTGTTTCCAACGAGGTGAATGTAACAGGAGACGTGGCTCATACAGATTGCTATCAGGTGAAATACGAAGTACGTCTGAAAGTATTAGAGGCAAATCTTGCACGTGGCATGGAATTGATTAAGAGCATGATGCTTACAACGGAATTTACAGATGAAAAACGTATTTATGAAGTGCTTGCACAGGCAAAATCAAGACTTCGTAATGAACTCAGCGAAAGTGGCCATGTGATTTCCGCGACAAGAGCGTTATCCTATTATTCAAAACGTGCGAAATATGCAGACAGTATTCAGGGCATTGGATTTTACGAAATTCTGGATCAGGTTGTTTCCAATTATGAGACAGAAAAAAATAAGCTGATGGAGAAATTACAGGAAGTTTGCAGCTTGCTCTTCCAGAGACAGAATCTGCTTGTAAGTGTGACTGGCGGAAGAGAAGGATATGCGGCATTGAGAAATATGTCAGATCAGATTACAGACGGACTGTATGCTGACACGGAAAAAGAATCGGTAGAGATTTCTCTGCCAGATCAGAAAAATGAAGGATTTAAGGATGCTTCCCAGATTCAGTATGTTTCTCTGGCAGGTAACTATGCGCAGAGTGGTTTCTCTTATCACGGCGCTATGCGTGTGTTCAAGGTTATTATGAATTATGAGTATCTGTGGCAGAATATTCGTGTGAAAGGTGGTGCATATGGATGCAGCACAAACGTAGGAAGAAATGGAGATGTCTGCTTCCTGTCGTATCGTGATCCGAATCTTGAACGGACATTAGAGGTATATCGCGGCGTGACAGATTATCTGAAAGAGTTTGAACTTGATGAGCGCGG
>CABRZK010000380.1 GCA_902475415.1 uncultured Eubacterium sp. | reverse complement strand
TTAAAACCACTTCTTTCCGGAGATGCAGCAGAAGCGCTTGGAAAAGCCTGCATCGGAACCGTAAAAGGTGATATGCATGACATTGGTAAAAACCTGGTTCGTATGATGATCGAAGGAAAAGGTATTGAGATCATTGACCTTGGTGTAGATGTAGAACCGCAGGATTTTGTTAAATGTGCCATTGAGAATGACTGCAGTATTATCTGCTGTTCCGCACTTCTGACAACAACTATGCCGATGCTTGGTGAAGTAGTAAAAGCAGCAGAAGAGGCTGGTATCCGCGATAAAGTAACGATCATGGTTGGTGGAGCACCGGTAAATCAGGCATTTGCAGACAGTATCAATGCTGATATTTACACAGAGGACGCAGCTTCTGCAGCTGATGCGGCTGCGGCAGTATTTGCCAACTAGTTCAGGAGGGTATTTATTATGAATATGGACATGAAACAGTGGGTAGCGGATGTAATCGCAAGTGATAAAAAGAAAGCATTACCGGTACTTTCTTTCCCATCTATCCAGAAAATGGGAATTACCGTAGCAGAACTGATCAACAGCAGTGATAAACAGGCAGAAGGTATGAAGATCATCGCAGATTCCTGTCCGACAGCAGCCAGTGTAAGCCTGATGGATCTGTCTCTGGAAGCAGAAGCTTTTGGATCTACGATCCGTGTATCTGATGATGAGGTTCCGACCATTATCGGTTCTATTGTTTCCACAGAGGAAGAAGCAGATGCATTGAAAGTTCCGGAGATTGGTGCAGGCCGTACACAGATTTACATTGATGCTATTGAGAAAGCGTGCAAACTGATCACAGACAGACCGGTTCTGGCAGGCGTTATAGGCCCGTTCTCTCTGGCAGGAAGACTACTGGATGTGTCCGAAGCTTTGATGTACTGCTACGATGAGCCTGATATGGTGCATACCGTTCTGCAGAAAGCAACAGAGTTCCTGATCAACTACTGTAATGAGTACAAAAAAGTTGGCGCAAACGGAATTGTAATGGCTGAGCCGCTGGCAGGGCTGTTATCCCCGGCTCTGGCACAGGAATTTTCTGCAGATTATGTAAAACAGATTGTGGACGCTGTTCAGGATGACAATTTCATCGTTGTATATCATAACTGTGGAAATACAGCTGTAAAAACAATCGATACCATCGTGACAAACGGCTGCCTGATGTATCATTTCGGAAATGCCATCAACATGGCTGAGATGATGACTCACGTTCCGGAAAACCTCGTTGCCATGGGTAATGTAGATCCGGCAGGAGAGTTCAGAAACGGAACTGCAGAGAGTGTATACAACAGAACAAAAGAAGTAATGAACGAGTGCTGTAAATATAAAAACTTTGTGATTTCTTCCGGCTGTGATATTCCGCCTATGTCTCCATGGGAGAATATCGATGCATTCTTCAAAGCAGTAGAAGATTTTTATGCATAAATCAAGCAATTATTAACATACAGTATAAGCAAGTGTGAAAAGAAAGGGCTCAGTCTGTTTTTCCCGGCAATTATTAGCGGCCAGGATAAAAAGATCTGAGTCCATTTCTGTTTGATAGAAAATTTTTTTATATGAAGTGATGAGCAAAAATGTATGAGAAATAATAACGATACTGTATGGTGAATGATAACTAAAGTGTATGATAAGATTGGATTTATTCAGTGTACAGACTATCGGATTACCGATATACTGAAATCATCAAAGGGATACACTACAGGAAAATATCTAAGTTAAAACGTGGTGTGAAAAAGTAATAACAAGCTTAAAATATGGAGGAATGTATCATGGGTAAATATGAAGAGAATCTTGAATTATTGAGAAAAACAGTTCGCTGTGAGCCGGTGGACCGTGTACCGTGTGGAAATGCTTATTTTGCACGGTCATAGCATATTTTATTAAAGGATTATATTACAGATTTTGACAAAGCATGTGATGCCAATCTGGCTGAGTTAAAGCGCATTGGTGCAGATGGCACACAGAATGTAATCTTTTCCCCGTACCTGCTTGGTACACAGTGGCTGTCCAAAGCTGCACTGCCGGGACAGGAACTGGGTGATGATGATATGTGGCAGATTAAAGAGTTTGAGAACATGCAGTTTGAGGATTATGAGAAGATCAAAGAGATGGGGTGGGATGCATTTCAGAAACAGTTTATTGCAGAAAAATGTGACAATAACTGGGAAAACTTGAAAACGTTCTTTGAAGCAAATCCACGTAGTTATCAGAAATTCTATGAGGCAGGTATTCCGTGTATCGTAGATTTCCTGATGATCACACCGTTTGAGTATTTCTGCGGAGGACGTTCTCTGGAAGCATTT
>CABRZK010000379.1 GCA_902475415.1 uncultured Eubacterium sp. | reverse complement strand
GAAGCCCATCTCCACCAGCAGGCTGGCGTGGCTGTGTCGAATGTCATGCACCCGGATGCGTTTTACCCCTGATGCCTTGCAGCCATACTCCATTTCGTGATACAGAAAGCTCTTGGTGTAGGGAAAAAGCCGATCATCCTTTTGCAGTCCGTAGCAATGGGACATATACTCCTGTAAACAGGTGCAAAGACCGTCGGGAATGGAGATGGTGCGGTTGCTCTTGGGCGTTTTCGGCGTGGTGACGATGTCCTCTCTGCCGAGACGCTGATAGCTCTTGTTTACCGTCAGGGGTTTTCTTTTCAAAGTCGATGTCCGACGGCGTAAGCGCCAATAGCTCTCCCTCGCGGATTCCGGTGAAGTACAGTGTCATAAATACTGCGTAGCTGGCAGGCCGGTCTTTCATGACCTCAATGAATGTTTGAAACTCCTGCCTTGTCCAGAACAGCATTTCATCGGCGTGTTTCTTACCCATACTTCCCGCTTTATGGCATGGATTCTCTTTCAGTCCATAATACTTGACTGCGTAGTTGAAAATCGCCGTGAGCTGGTTGTTGATGCACTTGTTTATCTGTCATAAATCTCATCCTCTTCACAAATACTTAATTTAAGGAGTGGCGATGAAAAACTCGAACCGTTTCTGGCACAGTGTATCATATTTGCTTATTCATCTGCTATGTGGTGTAAATCTTCTACGGAACATAATTGACCAAAGTAAATAGAATCACGCAGATCATACCCGCCTCCAAGACGTCCGTGTGTGCCGCAAATATATAGCATGCCCGCCCACTCATACAGAGACGGGTACTGCAAGCTGAAATCCAGATCGTTGAAAGCAAATGCCCGTATCCAATGTTTAAAGTCATAGGATACATCAATGTTAAATCGCGACCGTTCAGGTTTCTCCTGCCACCCCATACAATACAAATCGCCATATCGGTACAGAAATGGTTTGGAATTAGAACCATTTTCTACTATGGGCCATTCATTCGCAGCTGTCCAGTTTAAGCCATCTTCACTTAGAGCAAAACGGTAGTTTTGATTTCCGACATCATTTCGTAGAATTGCAACAAAATGTCCATCAGGACGCTTTTCGATAGCAGCTTCACAAAGCCCCTCATGTTGTGGTTCAATAATAAATGAATGAATTCTTAGAGTATCTAGCGCATCATTAAACTCAGCTAAAGCGTTGAGTTGACCACTATAGAGGTTCAGCATCACATATCGCTTACCATCAATTACCTTGTCAACATCAAACAGATACGGTCCATCCTGTGTGAGTGCCTTTGAAAAGCCTTGCTTTTTTGCTTCTTCATAAAAAGGCGTAGGGCTGAGCCTAATTTTTCTCTGTGCTGTTTCCATCCAGAGTGGATAAATGCAGTCTGAGAAGCATCCCTCGGAAATATAATAGTCGCGATACCAACTTTCTGTTTCACGATTTTGAACATCCATGCTCAAAAAGAAACAACGTAGAGTGTTCTCGTCCTTTTGAAGAATGCGCGGCACGAAGCAAGCGCCTGCTTTAAGTTGAGTGTTTGCAAAGCCTTGTGATGGTACAGCAATTTCCTTGGTTGCTATAAGCCGGTTTTCTGTCACGTCAACCAAGCTCATGGCACAGTACTCCTCTGGCCAAGAATAACCTTCACCAGGACGGATATCGTTAGCTGAATATACAATGTAAGCAATTCCTCGTACGATAACCATCTGTGCATCATGAGTACCTCGCATACGCCTTTGCGTTACGCGCACCATATTGCAAAGTATCTGATTTGCCCTCTCCTGTGCTTTTCTTTGTACGACTACATTCACAGAAATTCTCCTCCATCTATAAATTAGTTTCATTGATCAGCCTAGCGCCAAATCCCCTTAGTTCATAAATATATGCCCAGATATGTTCCAGCTGCAAGCTGCTTTTTAATATAATGATCGCCACAATTGCAATCTCAAGAATGGCATACATATGCAAGATTTGCAAATTGACTTGATTTTAGGCTGATGATATTATTATCGTAATCATTGTAGCGCCTGTCCCAATCCCCAAACATGAAGCCAGGAGGTGTTTTTTCACATGCAGCGTAGATTGCATTCTCGCCGCAAAGTTCATCTAAGGAGAGATTGTACAAAGAACTGGGAATTATATGTATTTATCCTACCTGCACTGATTTACATTGTTTTATATTGCTATATTCCTATGTATGGTGCTCAAATTGCATTTAAGGACTTTACAATTGCTAAAGGAATATGGGGCAGTAAATAGGTAGGTTTTAAACATTTTGAACGTTTTCTTAGCTCTCCATCGTATCGCAACCTGATATGGAATACTTTAAATCT
>CABRZK010000378.1 GCA_902475415.1 uncultured Eubacterium sp. | reverse complement strand
GTGTCAAATTGTCTGCTCTACGACGGCTTTTTTTCTTTTGCCGTCGTCCGGCAGGTTGTTTCTTTTTCGCTTATCTTAACAAGCAATTCTCACAGAAATGTCACTGACATTCTCTGTTTCGACAAAATAATGGGTTGAGATCTCACTAACCTGTGAGATTTGAAAATTTATTGCCTTTTCTTCATCGAATTTCTTTTTTCTGAAACAGGGCAATTCCCAAAACAGAAGTTAGAAATGTCACCAACAGAGAATATCCCATCCATCTGTAAGGGGCCTTTGCTATGCTTTCATCCGTCATTCCCTCTGTGTCAAACGCATCTGCAAGTTGGATGGCCTGTCCAGAGGGTAGCAGATCGCTAAGAACTTCAAGAACAATCCGTGGTGTACCTTCAATGTATTGAGGGTTCGGAAGCTGTTCAACTTGTGTAGGGATACCCATTTCATTGACAGTTACATAGTTATCGTATAGTTTTGGTTCTCCAAGTTTCTGATGGATAAAAGAACCGGATACCAGTAGAACCAAAGCCAGTATCATACTCACAACTACATTGCCTGCCTTATTTGTATTCAGGATAGCAAGTAGCGTCATAATGCTGGCGAAGGTTATAGAAATCATAAGACTGCTTATCATGCACAGAAAAATTGTAGCTGTTTCTGTTATCAGTTCACCGCCATTCATGTTTCCTATTACAAAAACTCCAACGGTATAGGACAGCGAAATCAATACACTGGCAATCGCACACACAATAAGATTTGCTAAGTAAATCCGTATTCGAGAATGGCCGACTATTATCTTATTGCGAATTGTACCATCGCTGTACTCGGAACCAATAAACAGGCTCGTAAAGATTGCAGATATAAGCCCCATCAGTGGTAAGCACTCAAAAAGGCATCTATCTAGCACAAATCCTATACGAGCCTCCGAAGCTATATTTAATGCAGTATACACTCCGTATGCAAACATACAAAGCACAAAAAACCAAAATATAACTTTTTTCAGCATACGAATAAATGTTGATACCAACAGTCTACTCATGGCTAACACCTCCGATTAAATCAACATAGTAGCTTTCCAGATTTTCTTCCTGTTCCTGAATGGACAGCAGATCACAATGGTATTTCTCCAGGGCAGATGTAAGCTGGGAAATATTTAATCTGTGATAAATCTCTGCCACATTGGGAGCAGGCATTTTGTAAGGTTGGCCTGTCTGCTTCAAAACGGCGGCCAACGCTTTGCCATCTGTTACTTCAATTCGGATAGACTTGCGGAACGAGTTTTCCAAATCATCCGCACTGATTTCTTTAATCATCTTTCCGTTGTCGATAAAGCCGTAATGCGTAGCAAGACGGGACAGCTCATCGAGAATGTGGCTGGATACCAAAATGGTAATACCATACTGCTGATTGAGGTTCAAAAGAAGCTGCCGCATTTCAATGATGCCCTGCGGGTCGAGTCCGTTGATTGGCTCGTCTAACACCAAAAACCTTGGATTTCCCACAAGAGCAATCGCAATTCCTAATCGCTGCCTCATACCTAAGCTAAAATTCTTTGCCTTTTTCCTGCCGGTACCCTCCAAGCCCACCATCTTCAGAAGTTGAGGAATGGTATCGAATGATCGTAGTCCCAACACACGATACTGTTCCTTTAAGTTTCCGGTGGCCGACATATCCAGATAGATAGCCGGTGTTTCAATCACGGCCCCCATTTCTTTTCTTGCGTTCAGGATTTCGTGTTTTCGGCTGCTAATTCCATATAGGGAATAATCCCCGGAAGTAGCTTCTTGCAGTCCGCAAATTATCCGAAGCAAGGTTGTTTTGCCAGCACCATTTTTTCCTACTAATCCATAGATAACCCCCTGCGGAATGTGTATGGAAAAATTGTCTAATGCTTTATGGTGGCCGTAAATCTTCGTCAAATTCTCGGCTTTGAGAATATAATCCAAAATATTACCCCCTTTTGATGATACTCGCTGTGTGCGAGTTTCTTTGTCTTATAGCATCATAAAATAGAAACCTCACAGAAATGTCACCGTCAGCCCCATTTTGTCGGCTAAAAATTCGCATTTTTGTGACATTTGAAAACGGCCACCCTTTCGGATGACCATTTCGTGTCTGCGTATTTTATTCAGCAATGCGTAGCCGCTCTACCACCGTTTTTTGTGCCATTTTGTTATAGCAAACCAAAGGAACAATGGCTGTAATGAGGATCAGAGGGATAATACAGAGAAATACCGGAAGCAGAGTAAAATGCCATGTAAAATAGGTTAATTCTGCACCCATCATCCGAACCACCGTTAGACTTGCTATAACGGAAAGTATCAGAGAACC
>CABRZK010000377.1 GCA_902475415.1 uncultured Eubacterium sp. | reverse complement strand
CTTTAGCTTCAACCATCCTGTCAAACTCCATTTTCATATCAAGAAAGTAGTTTCCAAGCACCTGTCTGCCTACAGTTATCAAATCCAGGCGAAAAGCATCTCTCCGGTCAGAAGGTGCTTCGTTCAGTTTTCTCCAAACCTCTAGTAGTTCAACATTGCTGTACACATTACTTGTGCGTTTTTCACTGTTCTTATTCAATGCAGGGCGATACCCGGGTAAAGTACCCAATGTGCGCGGCACTTGTGCATAAATGTCATTGAATAATCGTTTCCAAGCATCGCGCACAGGCTGCGACACGCATCCCACATGCCTGTCAGCCAGACATTCAATCCATTTATTATCATCTACATTCAGATTCCATGCTTTCTCAAGAATGTATTCGTAGGGAAATTGCATCACATCCAATCCTTCCAGCGTAGAGCCGATTCCTTTAAGGTTGCCTCCACCGTTAATAAGAGCATTCTCAAGTCGTGCGCCACTTTCTTTGACGTTACCTGTCAAAGTCGTGTTTCCCCCGAAATTGCCCAGATAACACCAAATATAGGGCTGATCATGAAAATGCTCTGTTCTTTTCCATAATTCAACATTTTCACAATGATAATCAAGTAATATCATTTTATTCTGTGGCACTCCTGTCAGCAAAGCCTTCATTCGCTCGGAAGTCCATTTATCTTTATCAAAATAAAACATCCACGTCATTTGCATCCATTGGGCTTTGGGATCGGCAGCCGTCAATGTAGCGTACATATCCGAAGCTATCTTCCGCAAATATTCGGGTTCGAAACTGGGCGGGTCAACCTCATTGAAAGGATCTAAACCATAAATATGATCGGTTCCGAAAAGTTTTTTTTGTTCATCAAGAAATAGCTTCTGAATTTTCGCAAACAAAGCATCGTTAGGGTTCAGAAAATTACAACGGTATGCATCAGCAAAGCCTGCCCATTTGCCCAAATGTTGAATATCGGCCTCGGGATAGATCCGTTTTAAATCGGCAGGTACATGTCCGGCAAAGGCTGGCAATACAGGCTTCATATTCAATTCACGCTCACGTGCGAGTATTTTTTTCTGCAAGCTTACCTGGTGTTCCAGCCATTCCATCGGCAACGGACCGTTCCAGCGATCTATGTTAGCCATCCGATGCCAGGGCAGATACGGCGGTCCCGTGAAGTAAGAGCGTATTTCGATGTCCGACATTCCCATTTTCGACCAGACTTTATACCACACAGCTTCCTGTCCGGTAATTGCCAAAGGCATATTTATACCATTAAGGGCCATCCAGTCAATAAAACGTTCCCATTCTTTCCATTGCCACCAAGGCATCGTGTAACCATACGTGCAGTAATTCAGGAAAAAACGAGTATCCACTCTCGCTTCCGAAACGACCTTCTCACCAACCATCGGCAATTCTTCAGGAATTTCAACGGCTATATCCGCATACCATGACACTGTAGTGAGACAGTAATATTTCAAGTAATGGTTCAGTCCCATCGCCATTGAATTGGCGTTGTTTCCACCGATTACAATTTTATCTTTTACGGACTCTATCGTAAAGCAGTCTTTCTCTCCTTTTAACTTTTGAAACTGAAAACTCTCGATGTATGACGGTAGCAAACGTTTCAATAATGCTTCCGCAACAGCTACATCTTTGTCT
Source organism: uncultured Eubacterium sp. (assembly GCA_902475415.1). GTDB lineage: Bacteria > Bacillota > Clostridia > Lachnospirales > Lachnospiraceae > Eubacterium_I. Next base: position 684 of record CABRZK010000377.1, on the reverse strand, counting down.
TTAGCCTGAAGAACCAACGACATAAACAGCATAACCAGACACGTGTATACACTTTTTCTTTTCATCCTGATTTATAATTTTATATAGATTTTTCTTTTTAACAAAACATATCCCAACAGCCCATTGAACAACAGGAAAAATACACCATACATAAATGAACCGAAGTAATTTCCGAATAACGGGTTAAGCAAATTATTGAACACAGCCGTATGGATATGCCAATGCACAAGCAATCCTCCGGCTATGCAACTAAACACATAAATTACAAGCGGATTCGCTCCAAATGCTTCAAAAAACGAAAACCACTTTTTATTCTGCTTCACATCAATGATATAAAGCAGCAATGCTAATGACAATGCCGCAATCCCACAAGTAAGCAAAACAAACGAAGGAGACCACAAACGTTTATTCAAAGGACAGGCATAGCTTAACAAATAGCCGGCAAACAACAGCGTGGTACCTATAAGGAATAGATTCAGCATCCGGCGGTCATTGTCTTTAATATCGATGATTATCTTTCCGCAAACAAAACCTATCATCACTTGAGACACAGCGGGAATCGTACTAAGTATCCCCTCGGGATCGACAAACTGGCGGCCCTGAAGATACATGTGGTTAGCCCCTAAAATAGCCGAATCAATCATCCCGACGATATTATCCGCACTCTTTTCAAATCCGTTTCCA
>CABRZK010000376.1 GCA_902475415.1 uncultured Eubacterium sp. | reverse complement strand
GTAAAATCCCTTGTGCAGAGAATCGAAGTGAGTGCAGATAAGCGGATTCGCATTGTATTTGGATTTCAAGATGTGTTTGCGGACCTTGGAAAGGAGAGTGCGGGAAAATGATTGCAGCGTATCAGCGCATTTCAAGGGCAGACGGTGATTTGGGTAAGGATGGTAAAGACAAGAGCAACAGCATCGAAAACCAGAAAGAACTGATCCAGCGGTATATTTCCCACAAAGAAAGTCTGCAAAATCTGCCGGTGATGGATTTTGTGGATGATGGTTACACAGGCAGCAATTTCGACAGACCGGGCTTTCAGAAGATGATGGATGGTGTGCGCAGTGGCGAGATTGATACCATTATCGTAAAGGACCTTTCTCGTTTTGGACGTGATTACATTGGTGTGGGCGAATACATGGAGCAGATTTTTCCACTGCTGGGTGTCCGGCTCATCTCCGTCAATGACAACTATGACAGCAACAATTATAATGGTGCGACACTGGGGATGGATTTGGTTGTCAGCAATCTAGTAAACACCATGTACTGCCGGGATGCAGGAAAGAAACTTCGGACAGCCAATCGAGTGAAGTGGCGTAAGGGGATTTCTACAGCATCTTCTGCACCGTTTGGTTATCAGTTTGATCCAAATAAAAAAGGATCCTATATCATTGACCCACCAGCGGCTAAAATTGTCCGTCGTATTTTTGACCTTGCGATTCTGGGACTGAGGACGCGAGAAATAACGATGACGCTGAATGATGAAAATGCTCCGGTGCCAAGTGTTTATAACCGGGAGCATAAGGCGTATGGAAAAGAGACAACTTACACGATTGCGCCTGTGATACTTTGGGATAGCACCCGTGTCTGGAAGATTCTCACGGCGTATGTGTACACCGGCGCGATGGTCCTGGGAAAAAGCCAAAGGTTGATTTCCGGTAAGCCTATCTCTCGTACTGTTCCGAAAGGGCAGCAGTACATTACGGAAGGAACCCATGAAGCTATCGTCAGCCGGGAAGAATTTGAAAAAGCGCAGCTTGTCATAAACAACCGCAATAAAGTAGTAATGGGCAGCGTGGATTTTCCACTTAAGGGAAAAGTTCGATGCGGTAATTGCAGACGAGCTATGGGATATGACTACAAACAGGCTTCTCCCATATTCTGGTGCAGAGAGGGACAGGAACTTATCGGGCAGACCAAATGTTCATCGGAGATATTTCAGGCCAATGATATTGAAAATGCAGTATTTCAGGCATTGAAAAAAGAGCTTTCTTTATTAGGCTCTCTCTATGGTGATATTAAAAAGGAAGAACAGAGCTTGAAAGAAGCCAGTAGAAAGGCAAGCCGTCGAAAAACATCGATGGAGCAGGAACTGAAAAATCTGAAAGGCGAGAAGATGCGGATGTATGAGGAATACGCAGCCGGAACGCTCTCTCTGGATAACTATAAGAACAAAAAACAAGAATATGATAGGAAGATTGCGGAGGTGCAGGATAAAATTGAACAATCCAAGGCGGCAGAAGCTGCCCAGAGCGTTGTTCCAGGAACGGTACGCGCAGCGGCAGAACAGGCAGAAAATTTCCTGCACGGCACGAGACTTACGGCAAGTATGGTATCGGCCTTCATCGAAAATGTTTATGTGCATGAGGGTGGGCGAATCGTTGTACAGTTCAAATATGAGCAGAGTATACAGGATGCCATAAGAGCATTACACACAGATTAAATATCAAAAAAGGCGAAGTTGCCCATGCTATTACATTGGTGAGTGTGATATAATATGGGCAACAGACCAACCGGAAGGAGAACGAAATGAGTATAACCCGAAAGCTGGCAAAACTGATATTGACCTTGTTGACCCTGCCGATACTCGTAGTAGTATGGCTGCTGAAATGGTTCGTGATGTTCCTTTATTGTTGTTCAGCATGGATATTCTATCTGCTGGGCAGTGTGCTGTTCGCAACGGCAGTGCTTTCATTCCTGATGAAGCAGTCGCAGGGGATAGAAGCACTTCAAATGCTGATTGGTGGATTTGTGATTTTTATGATTCCGCAGGTGGTCGGCAGTGTGGTGGTATTTTTGGAACTGGCAGCAGCAACGATTCGGCAAGTATGGTACATATAAGGAGGTGAAACCTAGAATATGAAATTAGCAGCGATTCATCATGTGGCAATCATCGTTTCAGATTATGAGAAATCGAAAGACTTCTATGTGAATAAGCTGGGATTTGCGATTGTACGAGAAAACTTCCGTAAAGAACGGAATGACTGGAAACTGGATTTGCGTGTTGGTGAGGGTGCTGATGCGATTGAACTGGAGATCTTCGCAGAGCCGAACCCGCCTAAGCGCGTGA
>CABRZK010000375.1 GCA_902475415.1 uncultured Eubacterium sp. | reverse complement strand
AATATACCACTCGTTGTGGTGGATACCCGCTTCATACCGTACAGACACAGGAAGTAAGGAATGATTGAACAGCAGACCGCCAGGAATAAAAATGCGCCAAATGGTAAGTGAATAGTGTCAATTACCCTGAACTTTCCACTGATCACAGTAGCAATCCATGCAAGCACTGCTACCGTTCCCATCTGTGTCAGATTCAACAGCCAACCATCATACTGTTTACTGAATTTCGCCGAGTATACAATATGTACGGCGTAGGACAACGCACATCCGGCACTGAGCAGATCTCCTTTATTAAAAGAATCCAGCCCGTTTGCCAGAAGCAGGCATATGCCAACCATACAGATGACCGATGCCAGCACATCACTCCCCGTCGGTTTCTTCCTTCTTATAATAAGATACACGATCGGAAGTATAATAATATATGAAGCAATGATAAACGACGACTTGGAAGCTGATGTATACTGAAGCGCTACCGTAAATAAAAAGAATTCAAAAAACATTGCAGTTCCCATCTTCATTCCTGAGAACAAAAGATCTTTACTGTAAAATTTGAATCTTGGTATACAGATCACTGCAAGAATGATCGCAGCAAATGAAAAGCGAAATGCCAGCAGCACAGTCGGTGGCACTTCTGCTACCAACTGTTTTACGGCTATGTAAGCGGTGGCCCACAGGAATGCAGAAGCCACGAGGGCCATGCACCCCATGAGACGTCCTTTGTTCATGTTTTATTTAAATCCTCTCTTAACCATATCTGTAACTGCAAATGTTGCAACATCATCTGCATATTTTCCTGCACCAAAACCGGCATCATAGCCAAGCTCTTTTGCAAGTTCGTGTGTGATACGGGCACCGCCGCAGCATACGATATATTTATCACGAAGTCCCTCAGCCTCAAGAAGTTCGATCAGATTGGTTAAGTTCTGAATATGAACATCTTTCTGTGTAACAGTCTGGGATACAAGCAGCACATCTGCATGCAGCTCTTTTGCCTTCTCGATAAATTCTTCGTTTGGAACCTGAGAACCAAGGTTATACGCCTCGATCATCTCATAACGTTCCAGACCATAATGTCCTGCAAATCCTTTTCGGTTCATAACAGCGTCAATACCTACGGTATGTGCATCGGTACCTGTGGACGCACCTACGACTACGATCTTTCTGCCGAAGTGCTCTTTGATATATTCATTTACTTCATCCATGGACATGGTCTCTTCTTCCACGGTCTGTACATGGATATCTGTATAGTTTACTGTGTGAACGCAGCTGCCATAGCAAACATAAAAGGTAAATTCTGTATCCAGCGCATGGTGATGTGCCACATTGACATCTTCCAGGCCCATCTGTTTGCAAAGCTGTCTTGCTGCTTCTTCTCCGCGCTCATCATCTTTGATCGGTAACGTGAAGCTGAGCTGCATTTTACCGTCATTCATGGTGTCGCCATATGGTTTGATTTTGGTCAGATCCAGAGTTGTATCGAAATCTGCCTTGCTCATATTGTAAAGTCCACTCATCGTTTAGACCTCCTTTTTCATCAGAGTAATAAATGGATTGAAGTAAACATCATCTTTTACTACAACGCCATCCAGACCTTTTCCGCCATCTTTCGGACGTTTGATATCTGCAAAAATACCCTGCTCCAGTGTTGCAAACATACCCTGATGCTCGATCTCTACCAGAAGATCTGTCGCTTTCTGAAGTACCTCGTTTGCACGGGACTGGATGATTCCGCCCTCTTTGAATTCAAGTTCAGCGCCGAAATCTTTCATTGTACGGAAAATATACTGTGCATTTTCGATTGCCAGTGCACGGTCTGACATAAACGGTGTGTGAATCGCTTCTGTCATCATACCAAGCAAATGGATCTTCTGTCCAGTCATAATTGTTACTGCATTGAATAATGCATCCTGTACATGACCGCGGAAAATATTTCCTGTCATGAATTTTGTCGGAGGCATATATTTTAATGGTGCTTTCGGGAAGATTTCTCTCGCCATCTCAGCCTGAGCCAGCTCATACAGGAATCCGTTCTCCACATCCGGAGAAATCTCAAATGCATGTCCAAGACCCTGCTGCTCCTCCGGCAAACCTGCCATCAGTGCAAACTGCTCATTCAGGAACTGAGATGCCAGCACCGTATGTGCTTCCTCTACAGCATCTGCGGTTGTCAGGTAGTTGTCCTCACCAGTATTGATGATAACACCTGCATAACCATTTATAATACGTGAGAAATACTGGTCAACCAGTGTTCTCTGCATGTTGATATCACGGAACAGGATACCATATAAAGCATCATTCAGCATAACATCCAGACGCTCCAGAGCACCCATAGCGGCGATCTC
>CABRZK010000374.1 GCA_902475415.1 uncultured Eubacterium sp. | reverse complement strand
GCTTGAAGAAGAGGAAAATATGTCGGAACAGGATCTGGATCCGCTTGTGCTGGATAACGATGGCAGTGTGGTTCCTGCATCACAGGCATCCTGGACAAAAATAGAGTCAGGTGCTGTAGAAGCAGTGGATGTATCAGAGGCACCGGGGGATGAGGAAATATCGGAAAATTCAACTGAAGACACATTTTCAGATGGAAGCACAGATGGAGATTTTGACACAAATAAGAATATTTCTGACAATGCAGCAACGGAAGCTGGCAGTGAGGATATTCAGACAACAGATGGCAGTATCAGCGGAGAATTGCCGGCAGATTTTTCCGAAGGAACGGAGAACGGCGATAACGGTTCCGAAGAACTTCAGCTTCAGCAGGAAAACGGTAATGTAGAAAACGTCGCAGAGCCGGATAATAATAAAGCTGATGAAGGCGCAGGTCAGGCACCGGCTGATTTTACAGATGATGCCAATGCTGCTGGGGATTTTTCCGCAGGAGATGCTTCAGATGGAGAACTTGGAACTTATCAGACTGTGACTCTGGAAGTTGAGGAAGGACAGGATATCACAGCACCCTTGAACACACTGTTTCTTGAACTGAAAGATCAGGCCACAGATGAAAATCCCTGCAAGATCATAATTCCACCGGGAAATTATGAACTGACAGGTACACTGTGCATGTACAGTAATATGTACTTATATGCAAGAGACGCTAATATTACAAAAACGTCTACCACCAAACATCTGATCCTCCGTCTTGGAAATACCAAAGATTCAGAAGGCGGATATGATGGATATCGCAACATTGTGATCGATGGAGGAACCTGGGACTACAATTATCAGTGTGTGGAAAATAAGGATGCACCGGGCGGATTTGTGGGATTTTGCATTGGACATGCTACAAATGTTACGATTAAAAATGCTACATTTCTTAATAATCTGAAATCTCATTTTCTGGAATTTGGCGGAGTGAAAAATGCCAAGATCACAGGCTGTACATTCAGTGGCTATTATAAGAATTATGTGGAAGGCGGACAGGAATGTATTCAGATCGACTGCTGTACAGATGAGAGCAATGTTTTTCCACAGTACAGACCTTACGATGGAACGACCTGTGAAGATTTTGTGATCGATGGAAATGTGTTCGAAGATGTCTTTACAGGGCTGGGAACGCACAGTATGATGTCCGGAAAAACATATAAAAGGATCACAGTTACGAATAATACTTTCCATAATGTAAAAAAACGCTGTATAAGGTTTATGAATTATGAAGATTCTACAGCAGAAAATAATACCATGGTAAATGTGGGAAATGGAGTGGACATTTCTTCTGTGAGCAGCAATACACACCAGACGCCAGGCTATGATGATGGGCCGGACATGCTGAAAAACAGGAATCTTCGTGTGGCAGGAAACTACATCAGTCTTGCCAGAACTACCAGCATTGGTGGAATTGCATGGATCTGCAGTGGTATAAAAGTTTCAGGCTATAATATGAAAAAAGATGGAGCTGTGCTCCCTAAAAAGATATATCCGGTGAAAGGTGTGACTGTAGAAGATAATCAGATCAGCGGATATGGAAACGGAATCAGCATGTCTCTTACTGACACAGATACCGTAACAGATAATCAGGTAACAATGAAAAAAACTTCTTCATATTCCAATTTTGGGATTTATGCCCAGGATTCCAGAGGAAGCGTTATCAGCAGGAATACAGTGTCCGGAACTGCAAATACGGGAATTTATCTCTCCGGTTCTGTCTATGCAGCAGGATCAGAACAGAGAAATCTTGTAGAGCAGAATACTGTTTCCGGAGCAGGCGGAGATGGAATTTATCTGCAATCTGTAAATACTTCATCCACTGCACAGAAGAATACTGTTAAATCAGCGGCCGGCTCGGGAATACGTGTAAATGCAGGAAAGAACAATAATGTTCTTGGTAATACCTGTTTATCCAACAAAAATCATGGCGTGAAAATTGAGTATGTGGTCGGCGGAGTCAGGGTAAAAAGCAATCGTGTGACATCAAATGCAAAAAGTGGTATTTTGCTCTGGAAATCAAAAGTATCCGAAGTATCAGGAAACCGTGCGGAGAAAAATAGGGGGAATGGTGTTTATGCATATGCATCTGTAATACCGGTCATGAAAAAGAATACATTTTGCGAAAACGGAAAGGTTCAGGCGATATATGTAAAAAGCTGCAAAGGATGGACCGGCATCAACCGTCCTTCATGCAGAACTGTTACATCAAGAAGTACAGCTATAAGCGGAACTGCATCAGGCAGCCAGACAGTTATTGCATATGTGCAGCGTTCCGGAAAACAGACAAAGCTGGGTGTATCATCCGTAAACAAAAA
>CABRZK010000373.1 GCA_902475415.1 uncultured Eubacterium sp. | reverse complement strand
CCTTCCAGCCGTTTTGTAAACAGAATATCATGATTTACCAGACGATAAAAATCCCGCTTCATCTCTTCGAAGGTCTGATCTCCCATTCCCATTAGCCACATCATTTTCGTAATCGTTGCTTCCAGTGTCATGTCATAAGCTTCCAGAATTTTAAAATCCAGTTTCACGCGTTTTCCCACTTCGTAAACGGTCATATTACTGCCCTCATTGGCTACCTGTGTGGTCATGACCAGAATTTTTCCTTTGTCTTTCCACTTATTCATCTGGGCATAAAATTCATCCAGAAGAGAATCCGGAATTCCACCTACACCGAAGCTTTCCACCACCAGACAGTCATATCGTTCAAACAGATACGGCAAAATATCCGGCTGCATGCCCGGAATCAGTTTCAGCACGTAAACACTGTTTTTCATCTCATAATAAAAACGCACCGGTCCACTATATGGCATTTCTGTAATATAGCGCACCAGCATACCGTCCTGAATCACTGCCTGATAAGGAAAATTAATACTGCAAAAAGCATTATAGCTTTTGGCCCGTTCCTTTCTGGCTCTCGTTCCCACAATTACTTTCCCGTCAAAAACAATATTCACATCCTGGGAATCGTTATCTGAAGCATAGATAAAACTGTCCAGCAGATTTGTTTTTGCATCTGTGATATCCATCTCAATAGGTTTTTGTGCTCCCGTCACCACAATCGGTTTGCGGGAATTCTGAATCATGTAAGACAGCGCTGCAGCTGTATAGGCCAGTGTATCTGTTCCATGGCAAATGACAAAACCATCATATCTGTCATAATTTTCTTCCACCGTCTTTACCAGCAGTTTCCAGTGCTCCGGTGTCACATTTGTACTGTCCAGACTGCAGACCTGTATGGAATCCACCTCACAGATGTTGCGAACTGCCGGAATATAGTTCAATACATCTTCTGCTGAAAGTCCCGGCGCCAGACCATATTCCGTCTGTTTGGAAGCAATCGTACCTCCGGTTCCCATCATAAGTATATGTTTCATAATATTACTACAGCCCCTCTCTGTATACACGGTTCATCGTCGCCTGTGCATGCTCCATTTCTTTCTTCTGAATAATTGCATTGCGGTCACTCAAAATCGCCAGCATCTCATCCACCACGTCTTCCGGACGCGGATTCGAAATCCGGTATAAATAGCCAAGCATTCTGGTTGCCGTGTACTCTGTATTCATCTGCCTGTATGCAATCTCCCTGCAAAAATCATCCGGATAACCTTTATCCTGCAGAGCACGGTACAACTGGTCTGATCTGTTATCTGACATAAAAATCTCCATTCTCATATATGTATTTTTATGGATTCCACCCAAAAAACATCCTCAGGCTTTCACTTGAAAATTCATTTATCTCACGTATTCATATCCATTACATAAGTTTGAAAAATGATAGAATCCTGTTTTTTCATGTAGTATAATTTTATTGAAAGACTTTCACGATGTCAATGTAAAAAGTTTTTCAAAATATAAGCAAAACCCATTACATTGCAGATTAGCGTCTGAAAAATTTAACTAAATACAAGAATTTTTTCAGACAAACAATGCGTTTTATACATCAGATTAAAACAGATTTAAAACAGGAGATTTTCAGAATGAACAAAAAAGAAATCAAAACTCAGACAAAATTCAACGAATGGGCTCGCATGACCACCGGAAGATTATATGACCCGGGAAATGAAGAAATACAAAAACGCCATATGCAGGGAATGAACAACTGTGATAAGTTTAACCGAATCCCACTCAGAAGGGCAAAAGCAAAACAACGCGCTCTGGAAAAACTGATTCCAGATGCCGGTGCAAAGGGTCTGGAAGTGTTTTCTCCATTTTATTGTGAATACGGTGTCAATATCCATGTCGGAAAAGAATGTTTCATCAACTATAACTGTACTTTTCTGGATGTCTCTCCGATCACACTGGGAGATGGTGTCTGGATTGGTGCAAATGTAACTCTGGCCACACCAATGCATCCGTTTCTGGCAGAAGAACGCTTAAATGCTGACTATCCTGACGGACGCCACGACCTGGAATACTCTGCCCCGATTACCATCAAAAACGGCTGCTGGATCTGTTCTTCTTCTACAATCTGTGGTGGTGTTACCATCGGTGAAAACAGTATTGTTGCAGCCGGAGCTGTCGTGTTGCGCGACGTTCCTCCAAACAGTATCGTCGGCGGTGTTCCTGCAAAAGTACTCCGACAGATTGATGAAAACGACAGAATCAACGTATGGGAAACCTACCTCAAAAACGAAATTCCTGTTTAGGTGAAAGCGAAAAAGCTGGAACCAGAAATCCATGCAGGCACGGACGATTTTCTATTTGCGCTGCGCCGCTGATTTTCGCC
>CABRZK010000372.1 GCA_902475415.1 uncultured Eubacterium sp. | reverse complement strand
TATGTGACCAGCGAGAATATGCCGAAAGTATATGCAATCACAGGGCATGGAGAGACCGCACTGGATGACAGTTTTAAGTCTGCGCTGGAGAAAATGAATATTTCTGTAGAAGAGGTGACATTGTTGCAGGAGGATGCAATTCCGGAAGATGCAGCCGCAATTATCATCAATGGACCGACTTCTGATTTCTCGGCGGATGATGCAGCAAAAGTAAGCACATATCTGTCCGGAGGAGGAAAGGCAGTTATTACAACTTCTTACAGTAAGACTGCTGAGACACCGAATTTTGACAGTATTCTGACTGCGTATGATATCAGTGTGACCAGTGGCCTGGTGATGGATGCAGACAGTTCGCATTGCTATCAGTATCCATTTTACCTGCTTCCGGATGTTGCCAGTGCAAGTCAGACTTCGAAAGTTGACAAATATGTTTTTATACCATATGCACAGGCTATCAACAATACAGGTGCACATCCGGATACGATCACATGGACAGATCTCCTGACAAGTTCTGAAAATGCTTATATCAAGACTGATATTGCAAATATCAAAACTTTTGAGAAAGAAAGTGGTGACCAGACGGGGCAGTTTACAGTTGCGGCAAATGTGACAGACAGTGAGACAGGTGCTGATATTACCGTTGTGGGCTCATCCCTTGCCTTTACACAGGATGCAGATTCAATTGTTTCCGGACAGAATCTGGCTTTGTTCAAAGGAATTACAAGCGGTTTTGCCGGTACTCAATCAGCAGTTTCTATTGATGCAAAACAGTATACTTACGGTACATTGTCTGTTAATCAGTCTGTTGCGATTATGAGTGAAACGTTGCTTGTCATGGTACTTCCGGTTGTCTTGATCGTAATCGGCATTGTAATCTGGTACCGCAGACGTCGGGCATAATGAAAAAGCGGAAAGGAAGACGTGTATGAGAAAAAAACAATGGATCATTCTGGCTGTGGTGCTGGCAGTTATTGTAGCGGCAACAGCAGGTGTAAAAGTGTACCAGAAGCAGCAGGATCAGAAAGCAGCCCAAAAGGAAGAAAACGAAAAAATATATGCACTGAAATTTGAGCCAGATGAGATTACCGGTATCTCTTATGAGCAGGAAGGTACTGTGCTGAGTTTTACAATAGATGGTGACAACTGGAAATGTGATGCAGATGAAACAGCAGATATTGATGCAGATAAAATGAAAACAATGCTTTCTTCTCTGGGAACAATGACGGCAGACAGTGAGATAAAAGCTCCGGAAGAGGTGTCCCAGTATGGAATTGATCAGCCTGCACAGCAGGTGACCTTGCAGTTTTCAGACGGAAGTGAGAAAACACTGACCTTTGGAAGTACAAATGAAATTGTGGGAGGTACCTATGTACAGATTAGCGGAGATGCAAACGTATATCTGGTGAGCAGCAGCTATGTCAATACTACATTGAATAAAGGTATTGATGATCTGAAAGTGGATGCTTCAGACAGCTCCGGAAGCACAGACAGTACATCTGATACAGCAACAGACAGCTCATCTGCTGCAGATGCTTCTGAATAGGCAGACAGTTCGGATACTGCTTCTGAATAACACAATCGTATTGTATTTGCGATTTACTCTGAAAAGAGAATGTAAAATAAACCTTTCATATGAAGAAACGCCAGTACCGGTAAATGCCGGTCTGGCGTTTCTTCGTATAAATCTTTTGAATGCTGATCAGACATGTTTTTGTAATCACTGGTTTGATTTCTGCTCTGACGGTTTTTTCGGCTGTGAATCACTGGTTGCTTTGAAATCATCTTGTTTCCCTTTTAACATCCGGTAAATAAAAGAATAAGCCCACAGTAATACAGGAAGAACAATGGTTGCATATACAGCTGTTTTCAGCAGATTGAGTGCCTGTTCGCTTCCGATAAGTGCCAGTACCAGTGTAGAAATATATAATCCGGCCAGAGCGATAACGCCGATCAGAGCGGTGATCTGTTTTAATTTTTTCATGAAAAATACTCCATTTCTTAAAGATATATTTCGAAATTATGACGTCAAAGATGATGTGTATACATAAATCTGCATAAAAAAGCAGAAATACTAGAAATCCGGTATTATTATACAGATGTATGAACACTGATACTATATCTTACTCCAGGGGAACAGGTTCCGTCAAGAGTTCAGAACTTTGCAGGGTTGGATTGAAAGCATCTTCAATACGACAGATTGGTTTGAAATCCGGCACATAACCGGACGGAAGTTCCCGCGGGGACATGCCGGTGATGTCTCGAAAGACCCGATTGAAGTGTCGTATGGTTTCAAATCCACAGCGGGATGCAATTTCTGTGACGGACAGCTTACGTGGATTTCCCTGTAGCATGGAAATTGCATGTTCGAGA
>CABRZK010000371.1 GCA_902475415.1 uncultured Eubacterium sp. | reverse complement strand
CCAAGAGCGTTCAGCTCTGTGATGATCTCAGAAACTTTCATGGCTTTTCCGTTCAGTGTTTTCGGAACCCCCTGTTCAAAAGTCATGGTAACATATTCACCTTTTTCCGGAGCCTGTTCCGGTGTCACGCCAAGCACCAGCATGTTTTCGAAGTTTGGCTCGTTTGCCGGATCTTCCAGCTCCAGACCTTCGTGGCTGATGTGCCATAAGTTACGGTCACGGCTGTAGCTGTGGCTGTGGTCGAACGGCAGGTCGATACCGTGTTTTTTACAGTATTCGATCTCGTCTTCACGGGACTGGATGGTCCATACATCGGTCATACGCCATGGAGCGATGATCTTCAGATCCGGAGCCAGTGCCTTGATTGCCAGTTCGAAACGAATCTGGTCATTACCTTTACCGGTAGCACCGTGGCAGATGGTAGTAGCACCTTCTTTACGTGCGATCTCAACCAGTTTCTTTGCGATAACCGGACGTGCCATGGAAGTACCAAGCAGGTATTTGTGCTCATAAACTGCACCGGCTTTTACGCAAGGCATGATGAAATCGTCACAGAATTCATCAATGATATTTTCAATATATAATTTAGAAGCACCGGACAGTTTTGCTCTCTCTTCCAGACCATCCAGCTCGTTACCCTGTCCGCAGTCGATGCAGCAGCAGATAACTTCATAGTCAAAGGTTTCCTTTAACCAAGGGATCAGTGTGGTGGTATCGAGACCGCCTGAATATGCCAGAACTACTTTTTCTTTCATGATATGTATTCCTCCTGAAATTTATGATCATTTTGTAAGTACAAGACAAAAGAGCCATAAAACCACTCTTGTGCAAGCACATCGTGGTTTTTGACTTTCGACCTTAGTATCATACACTATACAACAGTTATCATAATTATGCAAGCAAAAAAACGAAAAAGTTGTAAAAACAGCTGCGAAATGAATAATATACATTGTATGTGAATAAAAATACAATAAAAATACAAAGAAAACTCTTTACTTATAAAGAAAACGGGTATATGATAAGAAAGATTTCATTCGCACAGCGAATTTTTATGAATCTGCCGGAGACTGCATCAGATGGGCGGCACCTCACATTTGACAGAAAAGAAAAAGAAGAATGATCCGGACAGAAAAGATATATTAGGTTGAAAGGAGAATGTTGATATGATAAAAGCCGGAATAATAGGAGCAACCGGATATGCAGGAGGCGAGCTTGTCCGTCTTCTCCTTAACCATAAAGAAGCAGAGATTGCGTGGTATGGTTCCAGAAGTTATGTGGATCAGAGATACAGCAGTGTTTACTAGAATATGTTCCAGATCGTGGATGCAAAATGTCTGGATGACAATATGGAGCAGCTGGCAAAAGAGGTAGATGTGATTTTCACAGCAACACCGCAGGGGTTGTGTGCATCTCTTATAAATGAAGGGATTTTAAGTCAGGCAAAAGTGATCGATCTAAGTGCGGACTTCCGTATCAAAGACCGGAAGACTTATGAGCAGTGGTATAATCTGGAACACAAAGCACCGCAGTTTATTGAGGAAGCTGTTTACGGACTGTGTGAGATCAACCGGGAGGATATCAAAAAGGCAAGACTGATCGCAAATCCGGGATGTTATCCGACATGCAGCACCCTGTCCATTTATCCATTATTAAAGGAAGGCATTATTGATGGAAATACCGTTATCATTGATGCTAAATCCGGTACTTCCGGAGCAGGACGCAGTGCCAAGGTTGCAAACCTTTACTGTGAAGTCAATGAGAACATCAAAGCATACAGTGTTGCAACACACAGACATACACCGGAGATTGAAGAGCAGTTAGGCTATGCCGCCGGTTATCCGATCCATATTAATTTTACACCGCATCTGGTTCCGATGAACCGCGGTATTCTGGTTACTGCTTATGCATCTCTGAAAAAAGAGGTGACTTACGAAGAAGTTAAGGCGATCTATGATGCTTATTACGGAAAAGAACAGTTTGTACGTGTTCTGGATAAGGATGTCTGCCCGGAGACGAAGTGGGTAGAAGGAAGCAATTATGTGGATGTAAACTTCAAACTGGATCCGAGAACAAACCGTGTGATCATGATGGGGGCAATGGACAATTTGGTGAAAGGTGCAGCCGGTCAGGCGGTGCAGAATATGAATCTGATGTTTGGATTTGCCGAGAACGAAGGCCTTCAGGGCGTACCAATGTTCCCATAAAACAGAGAAAGGTCGTGAGCATAGATGAAGATAATAGATGGAGGTGTAACCGCTGCAAAAGGATTTAAAGCAGCCGGTATGCATGCAGGTATCAAAAAAGGTACAAAAAAAGATATGGCAATGATCGTAAGCAGTGCACCATGTATGGCAGCCGGAACGTTTACGACA
>CABRZK010000370.1 GCA_902475415.1 uncultured Eubacterium sp. | reverse complement strand
CACGCGTAAGGAAGAAGAAATATCCGGAAAAATTACAAAGATTGCGCAGGCGGTTCTGGATGGAAATTCACATTATTATCTGATGTTGGAAGATTCTGATGCGATTTATGATGTGTCAGTAGCAGATATTATTGATGTAATAAAGTGTGAACTTGGAGAACAGGTGACAGTCACTTACAAAGAAGATAAAGATGTCAATACGGTTACCAAACTTGACATCGGTGAAAAAGCAAAAGATAAAACTTCTTCTGATAAGATAGAGAAGGAAACAGGTACACAGGAGTAACAAGATTCATCATATAGAAATGATGCAGGAAATGAGAGAGGATAATGGAAATTAGTATACTTCTTGCGGAGCAGATTTTGGCTATGTTTCTTACGATGGCAGTGGGATTCGGAGTGGTCAGGGCTGGTCTTTTTAAAACAGAGGACAGCCGGATCATTTCAAATATGGTTGTGTATATCTGTAATCCGTGTGTCGTTGTTCATTCGTTTCAGATTGAATTGACAGATGATAAGATTAAGGGGCTGATGATCGCAATCGGACTGTCAGTGGTAGTGCATATGGTTCTGATCATCGGATCGGAAATTTTATCATTCATATTCCACTTTAACAGTATTGAAAAAGCATCCATCATTTATACAAATGCAGGGTATCTTGTGATTCCACTGGTGGGAGCTGTTCTGGGAGAAGAATGGGTTTTTTATACGACTGCATTTATCCTGGTACAGACGGTACTGATGTGGACGCATGGTGTGAAACTGATCGGACAGGAAAAGGAGCTGAATATCAGGAAAATCCTGTGTAATCCGAATGTGATCGCGATGATCATAGGAATTGCGCTTTTTGCGCTGGAGATCCGGCTTCCAACGGTTGTTGACAGTTGTGTCAGTGGTTTTGGAGATATGATCAGTCCGGCGAGTATGATGGTAATTGGTATGGTGATCGGAGATGTGGATCTGAAATGGGTATTCCATCAAAAGCGTCCGTACCTGATCTGCCTGCTCAGGCTGATCGTATTCCCGCTGATTGCGGTTGTTGCCTTTGCCGGATTGGAACGGAGTGGAATTCATCCGGATGCGGAATATATTTTGATGATTGTTCTGATTGCAACGTCAGCTCCGGCGGCAGCAATGATCACACAGCTTGCACAGATTTATGGAAAGGATTCCAGATATGCGAGTGTGATTAATGTAATGTCGGTGATATTCTGTATTATAACGATGCCTGTGATGGTGCTGAGTTATGAAATGCTGATTGCATTATAATAGAGTAAGACAGATAAAAGCTCTGCAATATGTATGAAACATATTGCAGAGTTTTTTTGCAGAGTTATAGTTCTTCACTGTATTGTGAAATTTTATCCAGTACCCGTTGCTTCTCATCTCCGGTAAGTGGAACCGGGCAGTAATCGTTGTAACCGCTGGAAGAAGTGATGGAGCAGGGAATGATATTTAATTTGCTGCTTTTCTTTAATTTCCCTTTATGGAATGTGAATGTCTGCTGTACGATCATGCTATCCGTATCGCCAGGTGTAGAATTGCCGCCAAAGCAGAAATTGCCAAGGCTGTAGCAGATGTATTTTCCGTTGTATTTTTCAATGCCCTCGAGCACATGTGGGTGGTGTCCGATTACAAGGTCTGCACCTTCATCAATGGCGAGATGTGCAAGAGCCTTCTGGTTCTCGTCCGGTGTATATTGCTTTTCAATTCCCCAATGGAAATTTACGATGATAATCTGAGCACCGGCTTTTTTCAATGCTTTGATATTCTTTTTTACCTGCGATGCACGTTTTTGGTGATCCGCAAGCTCATAGATTCCGGTAACACCGACTTTGATTCCTTTTACTTTGAAGATCTTCACCCGGTTATAACCAAAGGAAGCAATTCCGGCATCGTCCAGTGCGGAGATTGTATCGGTGTAGCTCTTCTTCCCATAGTCATGACTGTGGTTATTAGCGAGATTGGCCGCTTCGATGGAGCTTCCGGAAAGGATTGCAGCATATTTGGCAGGTGCTTTGAAGGCAAAGGTTTTGGCCTCCCGGGCAGTTTCATCTGTCAGGGTTCCTTCCATATTGACGATAGACAGATCATCTTTTTGGAAAATGGATCTGACGTTCTGGAAGAAATAGTCGGCACCGTATGATTCGTAATAAGCATTCAGGCTGGTAGAATAACTGAAATTTTCATCGGTTCCCAATGTACAGTCTCCGGTGGAACTGATAGTAAGAGAAACCTTGTCTGGATTTTTTTTATTTTTTTTACTGATGGTTACGGTTTCTAATTGAACAGCTCTTTTTGAAGAATCTGCCTTTGGGGAAGTGTTTTTGGTCGAAGTCTTCTTTTTTGAAGCAGATTTCTTTTTGGTTTTATG
>CABRZK010000369.1 GCA_902475415.1 uncultured Eubacterium sp. | reverse complement strand
TGGAGGCTATGAAAAGACAACAAGGTTGCCGATCGGATTTAACCTCTGCAACACCGTTGCAGAAGTTTGGGAAAAAATCATCCAGAGAATTATTAGCTGAACAAGTGGGAGAAAGCCATGAGCAAATCAGAAAATATATTCGCCTGACTAATTTAATCCCTGAAATTTTGGAAAAGGTCGATGATAAAAAGATCGGCATGCGTCCGGCTGTGGAACTATCCTATCTGTCAAAAGAAGAGCAGGAGCTATTGTACGATGCCATGGAATCGGAGGCTTGTACACCGAGCCATGATCAGGCAATCCAAATGCGGAATCTTTCCAAAGAGGGAAAGCTGAATGAAGATATTATCATGGTCATCATGTCACAGGAAAAGCCCAATCAGGTAGAGCAATGGAAAATTCCGAAGAGTAAGCTGAAAAAATATTTTCCGTCTGGGACTTCGCAGGAAAAGATTGAGGAGACCATTATCAAAGCACTGGAACTGTACCGGAAACGGGAAAAGACCAGAGAACGATAGGCAAATTTAACACCAAGGGGAAAGTCTATCCTCTGACAGGTATCAAGAAAGCAGAAATTTTCTGATTTCCCCTCCCCACACCCTACCCCTTTGGTTTACCAGCAGATTACCAGCCGAAAAGACAATAAGGAGCCGGGAACCTCTTCTCTTTCGGCAGGTCAGAGATTCCCATACCCTGCATGACAGCAGGGAGTAAACAGCATAAAGCAACAACAGGCGTTCCAGATGGACGTCTTTTTTGATTGAAAAGAAAGGAATTGTAGAAAATGAAGAAGATATGGAAACGAGTGTGTACAGGACTTCTTACCCTGACCACGATTTTAACTGCATTACCGACTACATCGGCTTACGCAGCAGAAACACAGTATTGGACAGAGTCCTCAGAGCGAGTCGGATATATTGAACATGTGATGAATGATGGAACCATTCATTCGACATTCAATGAAGGTCACATGAAAGTGGAGGGCGAAACAGCCTATTGTGTAGATATTAACACCGGATTTAAAAATGGGTATAAAATCAGACACGATGCGAGTTCCAGTATGAGTGCTGCACAGATTGAAGATGTGGCATTGTCGTTGGAGTATGTAAAGCAGTATAGGGGCAGTCACAGCAACCTGAATGCGAATCAGGGATATCTGTTGGAACAGTGTGTAGTATGGCAGAGACTGAGTGAGTATTTAGGCTGGCAGTGTGATAATGTACGAGCTGCATATTCTGAGATTTCACAGGATATTCAGAATGAAGTGTATGCAGGAGCGAGAGCATTTATACAGGCGAACAAAGGTCGGTATAAATGTGGAGGATATATCTATACTGGAGAAGGACAGGATCTCGGACAGTTTTGGGCAGAACTGAATGTCGGAAATGCAAAAGTAAAAAAGACAACTGCAAATGAGATTGTCACAAATGGAAATGCGATGTATACCATTGCCGGAGCAACCTTTGGCATATTCTCAGACCAGAATTGCAGCAATCAGATTGGAACACTTACAACAAATGAGAATGGTGAGACAAATGAGGTTGAAGTGACCGCAGGGACTGTTTACATCAAAGAGCTTTCTGCACCGAAGGGATATAAGCTGGATACGACAGTACGCAGTCTGAAAGTTGAAGCCGGAAAAACAGCCGTATTAAATGTTTCCGATGTTCCGAAAGTAACAGAGACATTGGTAGATCTGTTCAAGATTGATATGGAGACAGGAAAAGCAACCGCACAGGGTGATGCAGCACTGTCAGGAGCAGAGTTTACCTGGCATTATTATGACGGATTTTATACAAAAGATAACTTACCAGAGAAAGCAACACGTACCTGGGTTACAAAAACGGTGGCAGAAAAGAGCAGTGACGGAAGTATTCATTATGTGACAAAACTGTCAGATGCTTACAAAGTATCGGGAGATGCATTTTACATTCAGAATGAAAAAAGTGTATTACCACTTGGAACACTGACTGTTGAGGAGACAAAAGCACCAGACGGATATTTACTGGACGGAGCTTATATGCAGGCAGGGGACAGCACAGAGCAGATCAAAGGAATGTATCTGACACAGATCACGGAGGACGGAGAACTTGCAGTTCTTTCCGGAAGAAACCAGTATTCCGTATCTGACCAGGTAATCCGAGGTGGTGTGAAGATTCAGAAACGTGATTTAGAGACAAAAGATACCAAAGCACAGGGAAGTGCCACATTAAAAGATGCAGCATTTGCAATTATTTCTCTGAATGAGAATCCGGTTCTGGTAGAAGGAAAACTGTACAAGAAAAATGAGACAGTTAAGACAATTCAGACAGGGATTGACGGAATTGCAACAACGACAGCAGATTTACTTCCGTATGGTAAGTACAAACTGGAGGAAACC
>CABRZK010000368.1 GCA_902475415.1 uncultured Eubacterium sp. | reverse complement strand
CTGACCGATGTAGGCCGCGAGGTTGCCGAAAAGATTTATGAACGTCATTGCTTCTTTACGGAACAGCTTATCGCAGCAGGTGCTGTACCTGGTCAATTCTTTTTATTACAACCATTATAAAGTTCTTATTGACAAATAACGATTAAGGCACTATACTGAAAGCACCACTATCGAAAGTGGTGCTTTCAGTATTAGGTAAAGGAGAAAGGAGATTGAGATTGTGTCTAAGCCAGATACAAGTATTGATCCACGCATTTTGGAATCCGCAAAAGAAGAATTTTTGCTGCGTGGATATGAAAAAGCATCTACGAATGTGATTTGTAAAAACGCAGGTGTAACATGGGGAGCATTGGCGAAAAGATATGCAGGAAAAAATGAATTATTTTGTGCTCTGGTATCTCCAGTTGCGGAGAGCTTCAAAGAAACACTAAAAACACAGCAGGTTCAATTTCACTCTTTGCCAGAACAGGATAAGAAGGTTATATTGCCTGATTCTGAGAAAAACGTGGTAAACTTCGTTGACTATATTTATGATCACTTTGATGAATTTAGATTATTGATCGTTTGTTCTGGCGGTTCTTCTTATGAAAATTATCTGGATGAATTAGTTGACATTGTTGTAGAATCCATGATGCAGCTCATGGGCGAAATGGGACACCGGATCATGATTCATGGGAAAGAGGTAACGCCGGAACTTGTGCATATTTTGGTGAGTTCAAATTTGTATGGCTATTTTGAACCCATTACACACGGCATGAACCGCGAGGATGCAAGGATCTATGTTGAACAATTAAAATACTTTTTCGATATTGGGTGGGATAAAATTCTCCGTTAGAAAAATAAGTGCCGTTTACCGGCATTTATTTTTGACAGAGGGTTAGAAGTTGCTAACTGCTATAAGGAGGAATGATACGATGAAAAAACGAGGCGTATTTGCCCATTTGTTCAGTTATATGGGCAGATTCAAAATCACAATGGTACTTTCAATCATATTGGCGGCTGTTGCTGCTGTATTGAATTTGAGTGCATTTGTTTGTGTTTATAACGTTGGAAAAGAAATTGTCCAGTCTTTAGGAGATTTTTCTAAGCTGGATCAGGCATACATGAAAGAATTGGGATGGCAGGCCGTTTTTCTGATTTCGGCATCATTTGGAACGTATGGATTTTCACTGCTCTTTTCCCATATTACAGCGTTTAATACTGTGGCGAAAATCCGAATTCATTTAGTGGAACATATTGGGCAGCTTCCATTGGGCTATCACTCGCTTAATCCAAGTGGAAAGCAAAGAAAGATTATTGAAAAGAATACCGATAACATGGAAACACTAATTTCCCATCAGATACCGGATTTTGTACAATCGGCGGTTCTTCCAGTTGCATTTCTGGTCTTTATGTTCATGTATGACTGGCGGTTATCTTTGATTTGCTTGCTCCCTATTCTGATTGGCTTCGGCGTTCTTGCGACTATGTTGAAAGGCACAAGTGAAGGGCTTGCAAAGCAATACCAAAAGTCTGCGGAGGATATTAGCAATGCGGCTACGGAATATGTCCGAGGAATTTCTGTTGTGAAAGTGTTCGGGCAGACGGCTAATTCCTTTCGGCGCTATAAGGCAGCTGTAAAAGAATACAGCGATTATGTGATCCAGTATGCACTTTCTATGGAAAACAGCGACAGCATTTACAATACCGTTATCAATGGGATTTTCTTCTTTTTGATACCGGGAGGCATAATTCTATTTAATGGCAGCCGCGACCCGGAACGCATGATATTGAGTTTTATCTTTTTCGCGGTACTGATTCCCGCTGTAGTTACTATTTTGAACCGGATTATGAAAAGCTCCTCTAACATGATGGTTGCAAGTTCCTCGCTGGATGCGATTGAAAAAATATTGAATGAACAGCCATTACCGCAAGCTGCCGTTACAAAGCGTCCTAACAATTATAATATCACGTTAGACCACGTTTCCTTTTCTTATGAGGAAGGAGCAGAGAAAGCGTTGGATGATATTTCTCTTACGATCAAACAAGGCACAATTACTGCTTTGGTTGGGGAATCGGGCGGCGGAAAGAGTACGATAGCAAATCTGATTACCCGATTTTGGGATGTACAAAGCGGTTCTGTAAAAGTAGGCTGTATTGATGTCAGAGATATGGATTATAACGAATGGATGAATCAGGTCAGAATTGTTTTTCAGGACACAAACCTTTTCAAAATGTCCATTGCGGATAATGTGGCATTTTATACGCCTGGAGCATCAAGGGATAATATACTGCGGGCGCTCCATTTAGCACAATGTGATGACATACTGGAAAAGCTGCCGGATGGCGCAGATACGGTGATTGGAACAAAGGGCGTTTATCTTTCAGGGGGAGAAATGCAGCGCATTTCATTGGCTCG
>CABRZK010000367.1 GCA_902475415.1 uncultured Eubacterium sp. | reverse complement strand
TGTACGATATGGCGATATATCCGAAAAATCAGACCGGAAATCCAACCTTGGATAAGAGCGTGCGTAATGCATACAGCAATACTGTATCTGCCAGCAGTGAGGCGACATCCGGTGTGGATAAAAATAAAAGCGTACATGTGGGAGCAGATTATATCTCACAAAATGATTCAGAGTCGCTTGTGGTATATCATACTCCGGAACAGGGAGGTAATCCTGCAGATCGGAATCAGTCAGTTTATGTGGCAAACAGAGGTGGATATACAGATGATGGCATAACGGCAGGACAGGGCGGAACAGCCATCAGTACAGATTTTTCTTATCGAGATACCACGACAGCATCGGAAGGAGATGTGCTTGATTATATTCTCGTGTCAAAACTTCCACATATCAGCAGTAAAGCTACTTATCTGAGTGAGTATACGTTTACAGATACTTTGTCAAAGGGAATTACATATGGAAAAGATGCCAAGATTGCTTTTTATGATAACGCAGCTGATGCAAATGCAAATAACACGGCCAATGCGGTGTTGTTATGGAATCTGGCATCGGGAGATTATTCACAGAGGTATGTGGATGTGACTGTTCTGGATCCGAATACAGGAGCACACACTTCTGATGGAACTACAAAAATGAAAGTTTCTCTGACAGAAGCCGGTCTGCAGATAATCAATCAGGGAACCGATGCGGTGGCTGGTCTGGAACATGGATTGTCTGATTATTACATGGTTGTATATTATACAGCTACAGTTCATTCAGATGATTCGGTTATTCTGGGAGATGAAGGTAATCCGAATAATGTAAATCTGATCTGGAGTCGTACATCAGATGGATTTTACAATATGCTGGAAGACCGAAATTATGTATATTCCTATGGTCTGAATCTGACCAAAACCTTTTCTGATCAGAAAGGTGATTTTCAACATGTCAAATTTAAACTTTATAACAGTACAGACGCTTATTATGTCGTAGCGGAAAAATCGCAGAAGCAGGACGGAGTTTATTATGTTACAGGCAAAACAACAGACCCCCAAAAAGCGACTGCATTTATACCGGGAGCAAAAGATGGAAAGCTGATTGTAAACGGAACAGAGGCAGATACTTATCAGCTGACAGAGATTGAGACAGACGACGGATATAATCTGCTGAAGGATCAGATTGTCATTGATATTACATCTACAGATCGTGATGTGATTGCGTCCGTGGCTGGAGTTACCGGTATGGATGCGGAAGCAGTTGCTAAAATCGCAGAAAATTATCAGGGCGGAATCTATGACGAAAATGGAAATCTGGTAACAGAACAGACAGATGAACTGTATGGAACGCAGGCAGGCTTTCCGGGCTCAGAGACTGCAAATGGCAGAACGATCGGAAAGACGGATATGTATGTGGGAAAAATCAAACCGGCAAGTGCGACAGTAGATCAGATTGGTGCAAATATGACAGATAAAAATGGAGCAGTTATTTTGACTGTCAATAATACCAGGGGATTTTTATTGCCGCAGACTGGCGGCACCGGGGTGTATCTGGTTACCATTCTGGGGGCAGTTGCACTGGCAGGAGGATACTGTCTTGTAATTCGTAAAAAAGAACTTCATGAAAAGTAAAATAAGAAAAATGTCAGCGCTTTTTCTGGTGGTTATCGGAGTGTTACTTGTGGGATATCCATGGATCAGTAACTGGTATTATGGGCAGCAGGTGCAATCGGAAGTGAAGGTATATGAGCGTCAGATGCAGAGAGAAAGTTCAGAGGATACAAGGAAACAATGGGAACAGGCAAAGAAATACAATGAATTGTCGGTAAAGTCAGCAGTAGCGCTGACAGATACATTTCTGGAAAGGGAAGATACATCAGAAGAATTGTTAAATCGTTTATATGAAGAAACATTGTGCATGAGAGATGACGGACTGATGTGTTTTGTGGAAATTCCGAGAATTCATGTATATCTGCCAGTCTATCACGGAACATCAGAGCAGGTGCTGCGTCGGGGAGCGGGGCATTTACAGAGTTCTGCATTTCCGATAGGAGAAAATAATTGCAGAGCTGTAATTTCTGCACATTCCGGATTTGGTGCATCTAAGATGTTCAGCGATCTGACAGAAATGGAAAAAGGAGACGTATTTTATATCCATGTTCTGGATCAGAGGCTTATGTACCGGGTCTGTGAGATTCAGGTAATCTGGCCGGAGGATACAGATCAGCTTGCACCGGAACAGGGAAGAGACCTGGTGTCACTGCTGACCTGTACGCCTTATGGCATTAATACGCAGAGACTTGTAGTGACGGGGGAACGTGTGCAGAAGAACCTTGGGGAACAGATTGCTGATAATGTGAATGAACGAAATGAATCTGGTCAGGTGCAATCAAATTGGATGAGAAACTATAAACGGGCACTACTTTG
>CABRZK010000366.1 GCA_902475415.1 uncultured Eubacterium sp. | reverse complement strand
AGAAAATGATTCTGTTATTTTCTTTAACTTCCGTCCGGACCGTGCCCGTGAGATCACCAGAGCCTTCTGTGACGATGCATTTACCGGATTTGAGCGTCCGTTCATTCCGTTGACTTATGTATGTTTCAAAGATTATGATGAGACAATCCCGAACAAGATTGTTGCGTTTGAGAAAGAGTCCATCAAAAATACTTTTGGTGAGTTTCTTGCAGCACAGGGCAAAAAACAGCTTCGTCTGGCAGAGACAGAGAAATATGCTCACGTAACCTTTTTCTTCAATGGTGGCGTGGAAGAGCCAAACGTAGATGAAGCACGTTTGCTGGTTGCATCTCCGAAAGATGTTGCAACTTATGATCTGAAACCGGAGATGAGTGCTCCGGAAGTAGGTATGGATCTGGTGGAAGCTATCAAATCTGATAAATACGATGTGATCATTATCAACTTTGCAAATCCGGATATGGTAGGTCATACCGGTGTGATCCCGGCAGCAGTTGCAGCTGTAGAGCGTGTAGACAGCCTGGTTGGCGAGGCTGTTCAGGCGGTCAAAGATGTAGACGGAATCCTGTTTATCTGTGCTGACCACGGAAACGCAGAGCAGATGATCGATTATACAACCGGCAATCCGCATACTGCACATACAACCAATCCGGTGCCGTTTATCCTGGTGAATGCAGATCCGTCCTATGGCCTGGCTGAAGGAGGTTGTCTGGCAGATATTGCACCGACTCTGATTGAACTGATGGGTCTGAAACAGCCGGAAGAAATGACAGGACATTCCTTACTGATTAAAAAATAAATACAA
Organism: uncultured Eubacterium sp.; assembly: GCA_902475415.1. GTDB lineage: Bacteria > Bacillota > Clostridia > Lachnospirales > Lachnospiraceae > Eubacterium_I. The sequence continues at coordinate 1,611 of CABRZK010000366.1, read as the reverse complement.
AAGTGAATTCGTGGACTTTTCCGGATTTTATCATCTTTTTGCCACACAACAGTTATTACGGCTGTTGTGTGGCATTTTTGCGTATTTTATGATAAGATACAAAACCTGACTGAAAAAGTACAGAAAAATTATCCTGAACACCGCGGAGTGTTTCAAAAAAAGAAAAATAAGAGAGTAAAAATAAAGCAAAGGAGTATAGTTAATTGAACGAAACATTTATGAAGGAAAGACCGATTTTTCCACTGTTGCTGTCGATGTCATTGCCGATGGTTATTTCCATGGCGGTAAATTCACTTTACAACATTGTAGATAGTTATTTTGTGGCAAAAATAAGTGAAGATGCCATGACTGAGTTGTCGCTGGTATTCCCAATCCAGAATTTTATTAATTCGGTAGCGATTGGTTTTGGTGTTGGTATGAATGCGATGATCGCACAGCATCTGGGTGCCGGAAGGCGTGATAAGGCAGATGAAGCACTGACACAGGGAATGGTGCTTTCTGTCATTCATGGAATTGTGATGATGATTTTGTGTATTGTCGGAATTCCACACTTTCTGAAACTTTTTACGACAGACGCGAATGTGATCGCACTTGGCGTGCGTTATGCAACAATCGTATTTTCTTTTTCCATTATTATCAGTGTAAATCTGGCTTTTGAAAAAATGTTCCAGGCCATTGGAAACATGAATATTACGATGGTATGTCTGTTACTGGGATGTATTTTTAATATTATCCTGGATCCGCTGATTATTTTCGGAATCGGACCGTTCCCGGAACTTGGAATTGCCGGTGCGGCGCTTGCAACCGGGCTCGGGCAGTGTCTGCCGGTGATCGTTTATGTCGTTGTATATCTGAAACGTCCAAAGCGGGTTGCAATCCGTCGAAAATATATGCATCTGACTAAAGAAGTGATGGGGCATTTGTATGGAATCGGTGTGCCGGCCATTTTAAATATGGCACTGACATCGGTGCTGACTACCGCATTAAATGCGATATTGGCTGCATTTTCCCAGACCTATGTGCTGGTACTTGGTATTTATTATAAATTACAGACCTTTTTGTATATGCCGGCGAATGGTATCATTCAGGGTATGCGTCCGTTGATCGGCTATAATTATGGAGCTGGTGAGCACAAGCGTGTCGATCAGTTGTATCGGCTGACACTGATTATGAACGTCTGCATTATGGCGGTTGGCATGATTCTGTGTCTGACCATTCCGGGAAAACTGATGGGAGCTTTTACGGAAAATCCGCAGACCGTACAGGCTGGTGTAACGGCATTACATATTATCTGCTTTGGGTTTGTAGTTTCGGCGGCTTCCGTTACAGCCTGCGGTGCTTTGGAAGGGCTTGGAAAAGGCGTGCCATCGTTGCTGATTTCTCTGTCCCGTTATGTTGTGCTGATCATTCCGCTGGCTTTTGTGTTCAGCCGTTTTTGGGGTGAAACAGGTGTATGGCATGCATTCTGGGTGGCGGAGGCACTGACAGCAGTATTTGCAGCAGTGATCTACCAACGCAGTGTACATGGAAAAAATAGAATTTAACGGCATATAAGGTGCATATAGAAGTAAAGAAGAAATTAAAAATAAGTAATGCTAATAAAAGAGAAAA
>CABRZK010000365.1 GCA_902475415.1 uncultured Eubacterium sp. | reverse complement strand
CGCCGAACGGCAAAGTAAGCGTAGACATACCCATTATTGTGCCTGAGGTGGAAAATGTGCCGATTTTACAGGTAAGCGCGGTAATGGGAAAAGATGTTGCGGAAGAAAAAGGACTGATCAAATCCGAAGAACAGGGAAATGGAATCCTTTACGAAGATTTTGATATTCTCTCAAAATTAAGTGTGGATGTGAGCAATGCGACAACAATTTTTTGCGCAAACCCAGAAGAAACGAATTTGGCTTTTTTTCAGGTCAACCTTGATGAACCGCTTGCAAAGCGCCTTGGAAACTGGGATTACAGCAGCGACTATTATTATCCGAATGAAATGAATCCAGAAACGTTGTTTGCAGAAGAAAATGACCAGCCGCTGTCTGCGGCAGAGGATGTGCTGGCAGTTTTGCTGCAAGATTATTATGGGAGCGAAAATGCGGATTACGGCGTGGATTATGTGGAAGTACGGGGCAGAGCAAGGAAAAGAGTTGGACGGACAAAGAATGATTTGGGTGCTTATAAAAAAGATTACCCGAAAGGGACGTATTATATCAGCTTCAGGCAGAAGCTCGAAGGAATCCCCATTTACTTGGAAATCGGACACAAAATGCTGACAACGAATCAAACTCACATCACGCAAGAGGCAGCACTTAAATGCCAGAGAATCAGTGGGATAGAGACGAACACGTTGGAGTACATGGATGAAACGTCTTTCATTTTGGATACAACATGGATGGGAGAAGAAAAGAGGATTCAGGAGGATGTGCCGCTTGCAACGCTTGACGAAGTGATACAGGCACTTGAAAAGAAGATTGAGGAAGGTTATATTCGTGATATTTATGCGCTCAGACTGGGGTATGTCTGCTATCCGGATGATATCTCGCCGGATATTTATGCGCTTTATCCGGCGTGGATCTGCGATTGTATTTATGCCAATTCGCCGCGTGAACAGATTATGAAAAATATTGTGACCGATGCGTTCAGAGAGAATTTCAGGTATGAACAGATTGCAGTGGATGCACAGACATGCGATATCCAAGCGGGATGGATAGATCGAGATGAAGGACTGTATCATGCCGAACCGATGACGTGGGGGAAAATGCAATGAAGAAAATACTGTTTGCACTTTGCGTGTTGATGATTGTGCCGACGCTGGTATTGGCAAACAGCGACATGGTTTCCGTTTCCGAACTGCGCCAGCAGGCAGAAGCTATGGGGCGGTGGACAAAGACTTATGAAGCGCATGGGCGGACGATTGAGGTGGATGTGCCGATCATTGTGCCGGAAGTTGATGAATTGCCAATTGTGACAGTGCAAGCCTATAATCCTTATTCTGAAACCGAGCTTTTTTCGTGCGATCATTTAAAAAGGTATGAAAATCCACATACAATGGGATGGAGCTTTGAAGAAAATGCTCTGTATGGATATCTGAATCCTGAAATAGAAAAAGGCAAAAATGTTGATTATAATCAGTATAAAGATGAAGAGGAATGCGTCGGAATTAGTGTGAAATTAAATGCCCCACAAGAGATTTTGAGCATAGGTCAAAAGGATCATCTTAAATATAAAGAACAGGATGTTTATCCATGGCAGGTTTCGATGAATGAAGCGTATGCTGAAGATGGTGATATGGCGCTTTTTGAAGCGGTTGATTATGTTCAGAGAATAGCCAATTATTATTACGGAAGCGGAATAGATGGATATGATGTTGAGTTTATTGAAATCAGAGACAGAGCAAGAAAAAGCAAGACAAGTAATCCTGCCGATATGAGCCTTGGCGAAACTGTTGATTATTATCCGAGTGGAATGTATTACTTGCATTTGCGTCCAAAGGTGAATGGAATACCGATTTATGAAATTGCACCTAATCTGTATGGTTCGATGGATAAGATGTGGAATAAATTCTGTCAGTATTATTTTAGAATCGTCATGCTACCGCTGTGTTCAGCGGAAGTGATGAGTCGAGATTCATTTTCACTGAGTTTGATCGGCATTAAAGAAAAAGATACTTTAGCAGATGATATATCGTTAGCATCTGTACAAACGATCATTAGGGAAATTGAGAAGCAAATCGACGAGGGTAAAATCAGAAATATATATGCGCTGCGTTTGGGCTATGTTTGCTTTTTGAATGAGGAATCGCCGGAATCCTACACCTTATATCCAATATGGATATGCGAGTGCGATTACACACAATCTGCTAAGGAAGACGGAAGTGTTTATATTGCGGATGCGGGTTTGCGAGAAGGAACGAAATTTACAAGGGTAGGTTTTAATGCGCAGACAGGAAAGCTGTTGGATAAGCAGAATTTCAGTTGGAACGATATGTATTGTCCAACCATTCAATGAAACCAAGAGTATTGGAAGGAAAAAGCAATGAGAAAAATAACATTTTTGTTCTGTGTTTTGATGATTGTGCCGA
>CABRZK010000364.1 GCA_902475415.1 uncultured Eubacterium sp. | reverse complement strand
ATCGTTCCTCCTCTTCAGATCAAAAAAGAAGCCGTTCGCTTTAACGAAGCAGCTTCTTTCTGTCCTAATTTCCTTTACGGTTTAAGCATTTTTCGAATACTCATCTGTTTTCATACATTTCATCAAGCGTAACCAGCCGTACATCATCCTCTTTCGCCTTTTCGATCAGGCCATCCGTAAATCCGCCTTTTGAAAAAATGTAATAATGATATGTTCCCCGTTTGCCGAAAACAGCCGCATAGTGTTTTAATCTTTCATATTCGTCTATGCCGATCTTTTCATTTTTGAATTTGCACGAGCCAATAATAAACGCCTTTTTCTCACTATCTGCCCCTACAATATCAATCTGAACTTGTTTACGGGTTGCCGGATCGCTCCCCCACCATTGTCCGATTCGGCTCAATTCAAAGGGCAGATTTTCAGCATATCGAAGCAGATACGCCTGACACATCTTCTCAAAAACGAGCCCCATATAATCGCTCAACTGCGATTTCACGCTTTTTTCATACGTCCGTTCAATCCGTCCGGAAACGATTGCCGTGATATTTTGCGGCACAAAACGATACCAGAATCGGAAGAACTGATCTTCCAATAGATATACCGTTTTCTTTCCCTCTTTTTCAAGCATGGGCGTTTCTTTTCGCACGATGCCCAATTCCATCAGTGTGCGCACATACTTCGAGCATGGCCCCGATTCAATGCCCACCTTTGTCGCAATTTCATTCAGTCGGGATGCGCCTTCTGCAATCGCAGTAATGACCGAATTATAGACCGCAGGCTCGCGCAGTTCCTGTTTAAGCAGATTTTCCGGCTCCTCAAACAGATAGCTCGATCTGTCAAACAAATTTTCGAGCAGCGCTTCATCCAAATCATCCTGCACAGCCAGCTTATTGATATAGTGCGGCACGCCGCCCGTAATTCCGTAGACCAGCGCATTTTGTTCATTGGACAAACTCGGATTAAATTCCGCTGTTTCTTTATAGGTCAGCGGTTCGACCTTAAATTGCGCCGTCCGCCTGCCATACAACGGACTTTCATAGCCCAGCACCTGATATTCCATAAAGCTCATAGACGAGCCGCACAAAATCAGATACAGTTTGCTTTCGCTCCACACATGATCAATCAGGTGTTGCAGTCTGGACGAAATCGAAGGATCTGCCGCTGCCAGATACGGATACTCGTCGATTACAAACACAACCCGCTGGTTTTTCGCGATTCGGCTGATTTCCCCAAGTGCATCATCGTAAGAGCGAAATTCCGGCGCTGTCGTCATTTCCGGGTTTTCATAACTGCATATCGTCTTTGAGAGCGTTCGAAGGTTTTCTTCCGCAGTCGCATTAAGCGCAGACATATAGATAACGGGTTTGTCCTTGCAAAATTCATTGATAAGCGCCGTTTTGCCGACACGCCGCCTTCCATATATGACGATACACTCAAATTGTCCTTTTTCATATCGTCTGTTGAGTTTTTTCAGCTCATTTTCTCGGCAATGAAACACGACCTCATCCGTCCCATCTTTATAATCTAAAGATACTATCTTACGATTATATTATATCCCACGCCGTCATTTGTCAATACCGAACTTTGCTACAGCGTCTTATCCTTTTTCTCCTGTAATTCGTGCGCCTTCTTTCTCCGTTTCGTTCCTTTTCTTCTCCTCGTCCGCTTATGTCCATTTTCCAAACATCTGTGATTCTATTTCCGGAACATAGCCCATATCCCGATATCCCAATTTCCGAAGCAATCCCATGCTTGCGGTATTCTGCGGTTCTACAAAGCTGATAAACGCTCGATCAGGTGCCATTCGATGGAGCTGGTCGATAAGCGCCGTGAGTGCCTCAAACGCATATCCACGCCTGTGATATCTATAGGAAAATGTATACCCGAGTTCAATCATGTCCGTCTTTGGTTTAACAACAACCTCGCCGATCATTTCATCCGTTTCCTTCAAGGCAACGGCAACCATAAAAGGCGCTTCAGCCGACAAAACATCCGCTCGACGGCTCTCAATCATTTTCGCAATTTCCGCGTAATCCTTCGTCTGTCCTTTCTGATAGCGGGAACATATCTCGTTGTTTCGATAATCAAACATGATGTCCGCATCTTGAGGCATCAGATTCCGCAAAACAAGCCGTCCTGTTTTCAAAAAATCCATAATTTCTATCAATATTCGGCGTTTTTCCGCGTACTCCTGTTCCAGTTTCTCTGCCAAATATCCTCAATACTCCTTGTATTATAGAGTAGTAGTTTTTAGAGCCCCTCTCCAAGGGCTTGTGCTACACTGTAATGGATGCTGTAGATTGGTTTCATCCTCCTACCGCAAGACGGTTCCTGAAAGGCTCCAACCACAGCCCTTTACAGTATTGTTAATCAGTTAGATACCGCCAGACGGTTTATGTGGAACAAGGTTACAAGAG
>CABRZK010000363.1 GCA_902475415.1 uncultured Eubacterium sp. | reverse complement strand
CATCATACCATAGGAGCAGGGGATTGTCAAGCATTTTCCCGATTTTTGTAGCAATTTCTAAAAATAATGAAAATGTTTTGTGCAATTCTACAAAACCAGTTACTTTACTAATTCTTTTGTTGATTCCAGAATGGTTCTGTGTTATAATGAAGATAAAAATAGGAGGCAGAAAAATGGCGAAAAAAAATGTGACATTTGCAGATATTGCAGCATATACCGGATTTTCAAAAACAACGATTTCCAGATATTTTAATAATCCGGATTCTATTACCGTGGAAAATCAAGAGAAGATTGCCAATGCCTTGGAAATATTAAATTACAAGGAAAATAAACTGGCAAGAGTGATGGCAAACGGAAAAACAGAGATGATAGGGGTAATCATCCCGAATTTATACATGCATTATTATTCGGATATGCTGGATCATATCATATCTACTTATGAAAAGTATGGCTATAAGTTCATCGTATTCGCCGGAAACGAAGATGCAGAGGTCGAACGGCAGTACATTCAGGAACTTCTTGCTTACAAAACAGAGGGATTGATTATCTTGAGCCATACGCTTTCTTCTAAAGAATTGTCAGAATATCATATTCCCATTGTAACGATTGAACGGGAAGACGAATATGTGTGCAGTGTCAACACAGATAACTACATGGGAGGCATGCAGGCAGCAACCATTCTCGCCAAAAGCGGTTGCGAAATTCTGATTCATGCCAATGCAGATTTTCCAAGCAACATTCCAGCTTATGGCAGAATCCAAGGATTTCAGGATTTCTGTAAGACAAATGGATTTGAACATCGCATTATGATTCGGGATTTTGGTGTCAGCTTTGAGGAAAACAATGTTGAAATTGCAAAGCTGTTGCAAGAGATCGAAGAAGCATATTCAGAGAAAAAAGTGGGAATTTTTATGCCCAACGACACGCATGCCAACATCTTACTGAACTGTATAATCCGGAAATATGGGATGTTGCCGGAACGATATAAAATTGTTGGTTTCGACAATTCCCCTGTTTCGAGAGAAGCTGTTATTCCAATTACTACAGTGGGTCAGCAGATGGACAAAATCGCACAGGAAGCAGTAGAACTGCTTTCACAGCAAATTAACGAACGAAAGAAACGCAGACCAAAGCCGCTTTCCGCACCCATTCACAAAGTGCTTACCCCCGTTCTGATTCGCAGAGAAACGACAAAGTGAAAAAATACTGTCCTCTTTAAGGGGGCAGTATTTTTTGTGATTTCGTAGAATTGTATCTGTTTTTCAACATTTTCGCTTGATAAATCGGCTATATTGTGTTACATTAAAGCTGACAACTTGTCAGCAAAAGGGGAACGGCTTCGTGCCAAAAGATTCTATAGAACTCATGCGTGCAAGAAAAGAAGAAATCATTTGTGCGTTTGAACAACTTTTTCAAGAAAAAAGCGTACGGAGTATTTCAATGCGAGAAATTGGAGCTAAAACCAGTTTTGCACGCAGTTCCATTTACAATTATTTTCAAACAAAGGAAGAAATTCAACTTGGACTGACAATCAGAGAATTTACAGCATGGAAAGATGCTCTTCAAAAAATTTTGGAGAATGAAAACAAAAATATATTACAATTTGCAGAAGCAATCGCAGCATTCCTTGCAGACCGAAATCAATTTATCAAGCTGATTTCATGGAATCACTATGAAATTGAAGAAAACAGCCGACCAGAACGGCTTGCCGAAATGCAGCAAGTTACTTATGAAGCCATGCACTTGTTCACAATCTGTGTTGAAAAAGCGTTGCCGCATCTTTCAAAAGAAGAAACGCAAGGATTTATGCTGGACTTTTTCACCTACTTATATGGGATAGACTGCTTTATTCAAGTCAGTTCCAAACAACAAGAAGCCTTGAAATTTGGAAATATTCCTTATCATCCGGTTTCCATTCATGATGCTGACCGCCACAATTCCGACCACAATCGGACAGGCAGAAGCCAGCAATCTGATCAGCAATGCCACCTTTGACCGTGATACAACCGGCTGGAATACATATTATCAGACTGGTGGTGTATGCAGTCTTGGAGCAGACAGCGGCAGACTTGCTCTGAAAGTATCTGCAACTGGTGATGTCACATGGGCAGTACAAGTCTACTATGACATCATTCCGCTCTATCAAAACGGTGTTTATCGGTTAAAATATGATATTTCCTCTACGGTTAATCGTACTGTGGACGGCATGATTCAGCAAAACGGCGGTGATTATCAGGCGTATACCTCCAAACGTCTTTCATTGACACCGGAAGTACAAACCGTTGATTACGAATTTACGATGAAAAATGCCACTGATATTATGGCACGGTTACAGTTCAATTGCGGTAATTTTGAAGACAATCTCCCAGAACATACGATTTATATTGACAATATTTCATTGGAGTTGATGAATGACAGT
>CABRZK010000362.1 GCA_902475415.1 uncultured Eubacterium sp. | reverse complement strand
TCGGGCAGATAGATGCGGGGTTTCAGAAGCCCCGATGCAATAGGGATATCCACTTGAGGAGACACGATGATTATCCGCATCGGAATTCCCAACGCGGCGGCTGCGCGGACAACCTGATCGTTATGTACGTGGACCCAGCCTTGCCGGGTCCGCCTGTCTTGCAGACAGAAATAAAATTCGCGAAGTAATACAGTCGAGCCGCCCACAATCCAAACAGCCACAGCGAATACCCAGGTTGGCACAGCGTCGAATAGCTTATAAACCAGTACTTGCTGCAGAAAACGCAGGACAACGTGGGACCTAATCACCAAGAACATGGGAGAATCCAAGGGGAAGAACACCCGGACTCCGGCCAGGATTGCCAAGGCAGCCAGGAGGGCAGGACTGTACTTCATTGCAATTTTCCAACGGGCCTGTAAAATGGCAATCGGAATTAAGCCCAGATTGAACCAAAAGACCGCGTTGAGAAAAGAGAGCACGCTAAAGCTCATTTATTGAGTTCGTTCCTCCGGGTCTGAATCATCCCCTCCAGTTCATCCAGCAGAGCGGGCGTCACCCCGTCGCTGTTTACCAAGCCAGCAAACAGCCGGGACAATTGGGCACTGTCTTTCCGGTTGAACAGGTTACCGGCAAAGTAAGCTTCTTCCGAAATGGCGGGGGTGAATACACGGCCATATCCTTTCCCACGGCGCACGAAGCCGGCTTCCTGGATGGCCTCTTTCTTCAGCATGCTGTTCAGCAGGATGTGGACAGAGCTGTCTTTCCAGGTTTTGTCCTGGGAGCGGGCAATGATGTCCGCACGGCACAGGGGCTCGTCTGCAGCCCACAGCACCTCCATAATTTCTAATTCGCTTTTCGTCAATCTCATCATGACAATCCTCCTTTTTGGGGTAGAAAGGTTACACTAAAAATATACCATGAGATAGCTCTGCTGTCAAGAGATAAATATACAACGGAAAAAAATATGGGTAAAATGGCAAAAACGCCGTTTTTTGCTGGGTTTCGACTGAAATAAACTGGGTTTTTTGCGGCTTTTGGGGGAAATTAGAGAAGCTGTGACCTGATTTCGACTTTTTACCAGACGAATTTACATATCAAGTAAACGTTGAAAAACGCAAGCACAACCGCATTGCAATCAAGCATCCAGCGACATATTATAAAATTTAGGATTGCATTAAAAAAGAAGACCCTCACAGAAATTAGGCAAATCCCCCACAATATTTTTTACAAGTGAGCACAAATTCCATCTTGACATGCGTCCAGAAATATGATATTTTATTAGCGGAGTAAAATGCATACGGTGTCAAGCATTGTAATAATGCTTCGAAAGGAGGCGATGCCCATGTGCCGCAAACGCCGCAAAGAGTATTCCTATTTTTAATTTTACACAAAAATGAAAAGGGCTGCGTAATCATGAAAAAAGCACGATTGCTACTTCTTACTTTTCTATTGGTAGGCACTTCTATCATATCAGCCGCTGCTCAGGCACAGGTTCCATCACAAATATCAGATACCGCTCGGCACTATCCTGTAACTTTGACACCAAATTGGACAGAAATGAAGCGCACCGACCGAGTAGATGCATGCCAACTCTCCAATGATGCAATTGAAAACATGTCCACAGAAGAATTGCTGCAAACTGTCCTGGCATACCCATTTATGATAGATCTATATGCATTTGACACCTACCGGGCCGGCTTTGAACATGTATATCGGGAGTTCCCTGCACTGGCAAAATTGACAAAGCGCGCAGATTTTGGGGCCGTATTAATTGACTTTTACCGTAACATTCCTGTAGAAAATGCATATTCTGTGTCTGCGAACGCAAACTACCAAAATATAAGGTCCCTGTCAATAATCGAGATTTTGATTGCACAGGAAGAAGTGACTGGTGGCTTAGATGAAGCAGAAGTTAACTTGCTCATCCAGATTTCTGAAGAAAAGAACCTAGAAAGAAAACGTAACCTAGAGGTAAACTGCGGAAATCTTACCACATTTCATAACGCTTTACAAGAAAATCCCGATTCTACCATTGCCCGTGCAGTAGCCACAGTCACAACTCCAAAAGGCACAAAAGTGGAAGTAGAGAACCAATCGTCTATTGTTGATTGGTCTGCCGCTGAAAAAAGTTCCCTAAATTCACAATGCCTGGCAGCATACCCAACTGCAACAAAGGTACGGGATGCAACGAAAAAGTATAATTGCCATTCGTATGCTTGGTATTCCACATCAGCTTCTAACTACTACTGGATGTCCGATCCAAGTCCCTATACGACAGATGGCAGCTATCAAAAAACATCCTCCTCCAGCAACGGCAATAAAGTATACTGGCAGGAAGAGATTTATGGTACATTTTACCCGGAGCACTCTGGCATTCTTGCAGATAATTTAAAAAATAACCCCTATATCTCTTGTAATTC
>CABRZK010000361.1 GCA_902475415.1 uncultured Eubacterium sp. | reverse complement strand
AGACCACCTGTGATTTTATAAATAGAACATCCTGCTGCTGCCCAGATCAGTGCGATCACACCTTCTGCAACCATCGCACCATAGAATACGAAATGTCCCTGTTTCTCAGATTTCATACAACGTGCCATCAGTGGTGACTGTGTAGAATGGAATCCGGAAATAGCTCCACATGCTACGGTAATGAACATAAAGCTCCAGATCGGCTTTCCTACCGGATGCATGTTAGTGAAATGCGTCCATATCTCAGGAATCGTATAATTCGGATTCGTGAAAATACCAACGATAACACCGACTGCCATAACGATCAGGCAGATACCGAACAATGGATAGATACGTCCGATGATCTTATCGATTGAAATAAATGTTGCAACAAAGTAATATGCAAGGATGATCCAAAGCCATACTTCCGGGTTAGCCAAGGCTCCCGTCACGCCTTTATTGCCAAGCAATGTAACGATCAGCCCCGCCGGTCCTACTGCAAATACCGTACCAACCATGACCAGAAGTACAACGCTGAATACACGCATCACATTCTTCATTACATTTCCAAGATAAATTCCGCACACTTCGGAAATAGATGCTCCGTCATTTCTTTCAGAAAGCATACCTGAAAAATAGTCATGTACACCACCTGCAAAAATCGTACCGAATGTAATCCACAGGAATACAACCGGTCCCCACAATGCTCCCTGCATAGCTCCGAAGATTGGTCCCAGACCAGCAATATTCAGCAGCTGTACCAGAAACAATTTCCACTGTGGCATTACCACATAATCGACACCGTCATTGATCCGAACCGCCGGTGTCTCTCTGTCATCCGGTGCAAAAGTGTTCTCAACCACTTTACCATAGACAAAATACCCTCCTATAAGTAGCGCCAAGCAAATGATAAAACTAATCATACCAACACCTCCAATGTCTTTCATTTCTTAACATTTCCTTAACCTACCTTCATTATAGGATTTTATGTATTTTTTCAAGTGTTTTTTGATTTTTTTCATCTATTTTGTACAATTAGACGAATGTTTTTATCTCATTCCAAGTTTCAACGCCTTTTTCGGACACGCACTCACACATTTTCCACAACGGATACATTCCGCAGAATCCGGTGTCTTTACCGGATCCACATCCATCGGGCAGACATGCGTACATTTACCACAATGTATACATTTTCCCATATTCACATCCATATGAAAAAGGCTGACTTTATTCAAAAGTCCATAAATTGCTCCCAGCGGACACATCACCTTGCAGAAAAACCTGCAGATACTCAAACATCCCACCAGTGTGATCACCAGGATTACCATTTTCACGGAAAATAATGTCCCGATCACACGGCGCAGTTCCGGATGTGTGGAAAGGAGCGGGATTCCTCCCTCCAGTGTTCCGACCGGACAGATATATTCACAGAATGCCGGCGCACCGCTTCCGACGGCATTCGTCTTTACAACCGGAAGCATCAGCACAAATACAACAAGCAGAATATATTTGATCCAGGTAAATCCCTTCCATAATTTCTTTTTCGGAAATGGGACCTTATATAAAAGTTCCTGTATCAGCCCGAACGGGCATAAAAAACCGCAGACCGCACGTCCCAGAACGACTCCGAATGCCAGAATCATCCCCCATACATAGAAGCTCGTCTTAAAATCGATCGAACCGTTCACTGCCTGCATCGCCCCGATCGGACATGCCGTTGTTGCCGCCGGACAGGAATAGCAGTTCATTCCCGGATTGCAGAAACTTTTCCATTTTCCCTTATACAATCTCCCATCCAGAAAATTGCCAAGATATAGATTGGAATAGCCAAATGCTGCAACCTGTATCATTTTTCGTTTTATCTCAAATGTTACTTTTCTCATCATTATTTCTTTATCCAAGACCGATACATTCCAGGCACACATTGACTGCTTTATTCAGTACGATGGATACTTCTCCTCTGTATATTCCATATATGATCATCATAACCGCCACAACCAATATTGCTCTGGCAATCAGACGTCTTGTTATTTTTTGATTACTTTCCATTCAGATAATCCTCTACCGTCTGTTTATACGCATCGACATCCGCTCCGGCAAATGGTTCACCGATGATCTTTCCCGTACTGTCTACAAAAAATGTCGTCGGTACGCCGACCAGATTACTGATCATATCGTCAAATTCTTCCGTTGCGATCAGGTGCTGATAATCCGCTCCTGTCTCCTTAATGATCTTTTCCGCCAGTTTATACTGGTCACTTCCTTTTTCATCTACATCCACCAGAAGCCCGATCAGGTTCACATTATCCGGAAGTTCTTTTTTCCACTCTGCCAGTTCCGGTAATTCATCAATACATGGATTACAGTACGTTGCCCAGAAATTCACGACCGTCAGGTCATAGTCTGCAAAGGTATCATTCGTCACTTTATTTCCATCCATGTC
>CABRZK010000360.1 GCA_902475415.1 uncultured Eubacterium sp. | reverse complement strand
ATCCGGAGAAAGAGGAGTACGCAAACTTCACCATCCGTGTATCCGGTTATGCAGTAAAATTCATTGATCTGACCAGAGAACAGCAGATGGATGTTATCTCCAGAACCTGCCACGATCATATGTAAAACATCAGTGGATAAAAGCCTGTTTCCTGCGCTATGCTTGCATAAAAGCAGGAAACAGACTTTGGGACACGCCCAACATGAGGATAAAAGCAGGATGAAATCCGGCAATATCCGAATGGAGGGAAGAATTGCGGGAATGCGAAGCATGGAGCAATTCGCATGGTGTTTTTTATAACAGGAGGAAACTATGGAAAATATCACAGGATACGTTCATTCTCTGGAAAGCTTCGGCTCCGTGGACGGACCGGGAGTGCGTTATGTGATTTTCCTTTCCGGCTGTGCCATGCGCTGTCAGTTCTGCCATAATCCGGACACCTGGAATATGCAGAGCGGACAGCCCTACACAGCAGATCAGCTTCTGGAAAAAGCATGGAGATACCGCACTTACTGGAAGCAGAAAGGCGGCATCACAGTCAGCGGCGGAGAGCCACTGCTTCAGATTGACTTTGTGACAGAACTGTTTCGTAAGGCAAAGGAAAAAGGAATTCACACCACATTAGATACCAGTGCCCATCCGTTTACCAAAGAAGAACCATTTTATTCAAAATGGAAAGAACTGATGCAATATACCGATCTGGTTTTGCTGGATATCAAGCATATTGATCCGGAAGGACACCTTAAGCTGACCGGTCAGCCAAATGATAACATTCTGGCGATGGCACGGGAAATGTCCGATATGGGAAAACCGGTGTGGATCCGCCATGTCCTTGTGCCGGAACGAAACGATAAAGATGAATATCTGCATCGCCTTGCAGATTTTATCCATACACTGAAAAACGTAGAACGTGTGGAAGTGCTTCCATATCATACATTAGGTGTATTTAAATGGGAAAATCTGGAAATCGCCTATCCGCTGGAAGGTATCAAACCACCGACCAAAGAGCGTGTGGAAAATGCCGAGCGGATTCTTGGTATTAGAAAATAAAATTAATCTGATTTCGGAAAAGTTAAAATGGAGCGTAGATTTGCAGCCATGTACAGAAGCACATGTTATATGTTACATGACGTGCATTTTGAAGCAAAAATATATGTAAAATGAAAAACGTGCAGTTGCCACAAAATGCTGGCAACTACACGTTTTTTATTGGAAAATAAACAAACTTCAGGAAAAATCTTAGTGTTAAAAGCGAAAGCATATCTATTTTTCTAAAAATGATCGACAGAATTTCTTAATGCTTGAATTTCAAAAACAGTAAAACATGCAGAAGAAATTTTGCAGATGATTTGTAGATAACGTTAGCAGAATGAGAATGGTGATTTGTGCTATTTTGTGTTTAAAATATAGACGAGACGTTGTCAGACAAGTCAGCTACATGTTCCTTCTGCTCGCACAGAGGAGGACAATGAATGGTAAAAAAAGAGCTGACAAAAAACAAAGCGGAGGTGTTGAGAATGAGTATATTTGAATATGATTAGGAAGAACATCTTAGGATGGAGAGAGAAGAATCTCTGGAAGAAGGTCGTGCGCTTGGCCGTCAGGAGGGGCATGAACTTGGGCATCGAGAAGGACTTGAGGAAGGGCATACTATTGGTTTAGAAGAAGGTCTAATGGAAGGAAGAAGTAAAGAAAAACATGCCACATTTTTACAAATGGCTCAGATGGGCATGTCAGTCGAGGTGATTGCACAGGTTTTAAGAGAAAGTGTGGACGTTATAAAACAGTGGCTGTCAGAGGAAGGTGTGGTAGCGAAAGAATAGAATAAGGAACAGACGAATGTTTTTCCTGGCAATGAGATTGTTATTCAATAGAAGAGGAAATATATTCCTGCCTTGCAAGAAATGAAAAATTATATTAAAATAAATACTATATATCATGTAGGAATATAATGAAATTGAGATAGATTGCAAGGAGGAAGCAAGATGAAAGTATCAACAAAAGGAAGATATGCGCTGCGTCTGATGGTTGACCTCGGGGTTAACGGCGGCGAGGATAAATATATATCGCTGAAAGACATTTCTGCCCGTCAGAATATTTCCATCAAATATCTGGAGCAGATCGTGACACCGTTGCACCGTGCCGGTCTGGTGCGCAGTGTGCGTGGTGCACAGGGGGGATATCGTCTCAGCAGAAAAGCGGACAAATATACGGCTGGTGAGATTTTACGTGCCATTGAAGGAAGCTTTGCACCGATTGCGTGTCTGGAGACACCGGAGAATGAGTGTGAGCGTTATCATGACTGTGCAACGGTAGGATTCTGGGAAGGTATGTATAAAGTGATCTCAGAATATGTAGACAGTGTGACATTAAAGCAGCTGATTGATGAGCATTTGGCCAGACATTATCCGGGATGCCAGGAAAA
>CABRZK010000359.1 GCA_902475415.1 uncultured Eubacterium sp. | reverse complement strand
GGCTGTGCCTGCATGACCATTCCCGCGCCACCACCGTAAGGATAATCGTCTACTTTTTTATGACGGTCTTTTGTAAAATCACGGATATTAATGGTATTTATCTCAATCAGATTCTGCTCGATCGCATTTCCGATAATACTCGTATTCAATCCCTGCATCACCATTTCAGGGAATAATGTCAAAATATGAAATCTCATGGATCAGTCCCTCAGTCCCGGCATCAGATAAACGGTCATAACCATCTGCTCCATATCAATCTCACGGATACAGTCCTTAATTGCCGGAAGCAGCAACTGTGGTTTGCCGGTCTGTTCCACCACATAGACATCATTTGCACCGGTCTGAAGCACATCAGTCAGAGTTCCAAGTTCCTCGCCTTCTGTAGAAACCACCTTCATACCGATCATATCAGCGATAAAATATTCGTCTTTCTGTAATTTTACAGCATTCTCTCTGGTCACATACAGACTTTTCCCGCGGAAACGCTCCACTTCGTTGATATTCTGAAACTCTTTGAACTTCAGAATGACCATCTGTTTAAAAAATTTCACCTGGCAGATATGAAGTGTCATCCGTTCTTTTCCGGTATCTAAAATAACCTCTTTCAGTTTTTTAAAACGTTTTACATCATCCGTGGTAGGAAACACTTTCACTTCCCCGGCAATTCCATGTGTGCTTGAAATCACACCTACCTGTAAAAATTCTTCCATATTCTCCCTTTCAAAAAAGGGACATAGCATAACACCATGTCCCCTGTAGCCTTTTTACTGTACGATCTCTACGATGACTTTTTTGTCCTCGCGGGATGCGGCAGCTTTTACAACAGAACGGATTGCTTTTGCAATTCTGCCCTGCTTACCGATCACTTTTCCCATGTCGGCCTGTGCAACATGCAGTTCCAGAACGGTTGCCCGGTCTTTCTCCTTCTCTGTTACAATAACTTCCTCAGGATTGTCGACTAGTGATTTTGCAATTACTTCAACTAATTCTTTCATCACGTTTCCCTCACTAATCTATTATTTCTCGATACCAGCTGTTTTTAAAATTTTCTCAACTGTCTGTGTAGGCTGTGCTCCGTTTGCTAACCATTTTTTAGCTGCTTCCTCGTCTACGCGGATCTCAGACGGCTCTTTAGTCGGATCATAATATCCGATCTCCTCGATGAATCTACCATCTCTCGGGCTTCTGGAATCTGCTACTACGATTCTATAGAAAGGAGCTTTTTTCTGTCCCATTCTTCTTAATCTGATTTTAACTGCCATTGTCATTTCACCTCCTCAAATTTCTACTTCACTGCGCATATGCGCTATATGGTTAAAAAGGAAACTTGAAATTTCCAAATTTACCGCCACGTTTACCTTTGCCCATCATGCCGGGCATCTGTTTCATCATCTTGCGTGCCTGCTCAAACTGTTTCACCAGACGGTTTACCTCGCTGATATCTACGCCTGCACCTGCCGCAATTCGACGTTTTCTGCTTGGATTGATCAGATTTGGATCTCCACGCTCCGCCGGAGTCATGGAATAGATAATCGCTTCAATACGCGCCATCTTCTTCTCATCCATTGCCTCTTCAATCTGTTTCATTTGTGCACCACCCATGCCTGGCATCATGCTCAAGACATTGGCGAAACCACCCATCTTCTTCATCTGGCTCATAGAATCCAGATAATCATTGAATGTGAATTCTGCTTTGCGGAAACGTTTCTCCATCTCAGCAGCTTTTTCATCATCAATTTCAGCCTGTGCCTTCTCGATCAGAGTAAGCACATCACCCATTCCAAGAATTCGGGATGCCATTCGTTCCGGATAAAACTGTTCCAGATCCGAAAGTTTCTCACCCATACCAGCATACAGAATTGGTTTTCCGGTTACTGCACGGATAGAAAGTGCTGCACCGCCTCGGGTATCACCATCCAATTTTGTCAGGATCACACCGTCAATTCCGATTTTTTCATCGAAAGTGCTTGCTACATTTACCGCATCCTGACCAGTCATGGCATCTACCACCAGAACTGTCTGTGCTACATCCACATTTTCTTTGATCTCAATCAGCTCGTTCATCATATCTTCATCTACATGAAGACGACCGGCTGTATCAAGGATTACAATGTTGTTGCCGTTCTTTGCTGCATGTTCTACTGCTGCTTTTGCAATATTCACCGGCTTGTGTCCATCACCCATGGTGAAGACTTCCACACCCTGTTTCTCGCCGTTGACCTGCAACTGCTGAATCGCTGCCGGACGATAAACGTCACAGGCAACCAGAAGTGGTTTCTTTCCTTTGAGTTTGAACTTTCCTGCAAGCTTTGCAGTCGTTGTCGTTTTACCGGCACCCTGCAGACCAACCATCATAATGATCGTTGTTGCCTGTCCTGGACGAAGCTTTAACTCCGTTGTCTCGGAACCCATCAGGTTGATCATTTC
>CABRZK010000358.1 GCA_902475415.1 uncultured Eubacterium sp. | reverse complement strand
TGATTTCGCCTTCTTCACCGGTCAAGAGTGCAGATATGACACCATCCGCCTGATTTTTTTCGATATCGGCCCAGGAACGGACCGGACGGATCACATCCGCATGTTTTTCGAGTTCTGTGTAAAAAAGGTCAATCAGTTCCAGTGCTTCCATCAGTGGGTTTTCTACCTGGGTGAGATTGACATAGGCCGCAAAATTCTGCAGCAGATAGCCGCTTTGCTGCATACGTGGCAAAGTAATCTGATTTTTGGAACATTCCAGTCCATAGGGTTGTCCCTGCCGTTTGCTTTCGAGCATGACTAATAATGTGTCGCAGTGCATATCAACGATATTCATGTAAAATCCTCCCTTATCACTCAGAAATATTTTTAAAATAAGTGGGCTGTGTTCTCATTATAGAAAGTATTTATAAATGAGAGATAGCAACTTATTGTTTTTTTTAATGATTCTGAGATACATAATATTTCAATCTTGAGTTATTTATTATACATTATAGCAAAAATAGTGTAAAATGGAATAAAAGAATCTGAAGAAGATGATCAGAACAGAAAATGGAGTAAATATAATATGAGAGATAGAAGAGAAGATAAAGCATTTTTTTCAAGAGTCGGTATCAGTTATTTTGCCATGGCACTTCTGATGACGATAGTACAGTTAGTAATTTCGATGGTCATTGGGATCGTGGCACCGCAGCTGGTGTATAAGCCAATTATAAACTGGATAGTTTCCCTGGTACCATTATATCTGCTTGGGATTCCGGCGTGTGCGCACCTGATGCAGTCTCTGCCGACCATGCAGCTGTATCGGAGCAAGATGAATGCAGGGCACTGGTTTAAAATTTTGTGTATCTGTATCTGCGTGATGTATGTGGGAAATATCATTGGAAATGTGTTGTGTGCGTTGATCAGCTGGAGCACGGGACTGGATCTGTCCCTGGGGCTGGATAGCCTGATGTCCAATGGGAGTCCATGGTTTTCTTTTCTGTTTACGGTGATTCTTGCGCCGGTCATGGAGGAATTTATTTTCCGGAAAGTTATGATTGACAGGACAATTGTGTATGGAGATAGAGCAGCAATTTTGTTATCCGGACTGATGTTTGGGCTGTTTCATGGTAATTTCCATCAGTTTTTCTATGCTTTTGGACTGGGCTGTATTCTGGCCTATGTCTATATCCGTACCGGAAATTTGAAATACAACATTATGCTTCATATGGCTGTAAATTTTCTTGGTGGATTTTTATCATCTGTATTGTTAAAAAGCATGGATTACATGTCTTGGGCCAGTGGAGATCCTTACGTAGTCGTTGATTTGATGTTTGACCATATGGGCGCTATTGCGGGACTGATATTTCTGGAAGTGTGCATGATCAGTATGGCAATTGCAGGTTTTATAATTTTGATCCATTCGGTGAAAAAGATGGAATTGCGATCTGGGGAGCGGGAAATGCCGAGAAATGAGATGGCATGCGCAATGTTTGGAAATTCGGGAATGATATTGTTTGTGTTGATGTGTGTCGGTCTGTTTGTTATTTCTATGTTGTAAAACAGACGCAATGAAAAAATCCGGCAGATGGATTATAATTCCATCATGCCGGACATAATACAGCCACCCGCTGCACCAGTGGCTTCTAATTCATGCCATTGTAGAGGGTCAAATTTAATACCGCCGATTCCATAGACCGGAATAGATACGGACTTGCATACCGTCTGAAGAAACTTTAGACCGCGTGGTGCAAGTCCGTATTTACAGTCAGTGACATAAATATGACCGGCGGTAAGATACGTTGCACCGAGCCTTTCTGCTTCCAGTGCCTCCTCCACAGAGTGAACAGAAGTGCCAATGACGGAAAAGCCGGATAGTTTTTCTGCGGCTGTTCCATCGTTACCTGCAAGATCGCGAAGCTGCAAAAGAGGCAGGTGGACGGAAGAACATCCAATATCAAGTGCTTCCTGCCAGAACGTATGAAGGATGCAAGGAACATTGGATTGTTGGCAGATTGAGATAACTTTTGTGGCAAGTGTTTTGTAATCATCTGCCGGCAGGTCTTTTTCCCGCAGAATCAGGGCCGCAGGGTGTGCCTGGCACACCCGTTTCATCTGCTCCGGAAATGGATGCACTGCCAGATGCCGATTAGTGACAGCGAGAATCGGAAATGTTAAATTTTGTTTTGTCATATTCGGAAAGTTTATTCCAGCGCTCATAATGTTTCTCCCTGATGACCGGTAAATATTGTATGTATATGAGAAGTGTCATATTTATACATAGATATAGTCACTCATTACCGGCTGCAGATTATGCTGTAACAGAGCGTCATAGATTTCATCTACTGAACGACCGTCTGCAATCTCGAACTGATCGTCTCCCTTATCTTCAATGCCTTCTACATGACTTCCGATGCCGGTGCTTACACCGGCAGAGATTTTTGTTGCA
>CABRZK010000357.1 GCA_902475415.1 uncultured Eubacterium sp. | reverse complement strand
AGTATAGCATACTTATTTGTATGCTTCAAGACATTTTTAGTCATTTTTTGACTTGAGATTGTCTAATTCTTCGAACACTGCATCATTTAAGACTTTGATATAAGTTCCTTTCATTCCGGAAGAACGGGATTCGATAACTCCGGCACTTTCAAATTTACGCAGTGCGTTTACAATAACAGAACGGGTAATTCCCACACGGTCAGCGATCTTGCTGGCTACCAGAATACCCTCACGGCCTTCCAGTTCCTCAAAAATATGCTCGATCGCATCCAGCTCTGAGTAAGAAAGTGTACTCAGTGCAGATTTCACGATCTGTTTCTTTCTGGTCTCTTCCTCGTTTTCTTCATTCACGGAACGCATCATCTCCAGTCCTACGACTGTGGTTCCGTATTCACACAGAATAATATCATCAATATCAAACTGCGCATTCTGGCGATATACGAATAAAGTACCAAGACGCTCCCCTGCGATATCGATTGGTGCAATCGTTGCCGCATATCCGTTTTCACTGTCTACGGTAAATCCAAGTGTCTCCAAATTTACGTTTTCTTTTGTAGAAAGGATACCCAGTAATCTCTCATTTAAGGATGCATCGATATAATTTCCTACCTGATCTGCCAGAAGTTCTGTAATCTCGATTACTTCCGGGCGAAGTCCTGTACCAAGTACTTTACCTTTTTTACTGATTACCAGTACGTTGGATGCAAGGATATCTGTCATAACATCACAAATGTCATTAAAAACAACTTTTGACGAATTGTTATTATGAAGCAGTTTTCCGATTTTTCTTGTTTTGTCTAATAACTGTACGCTGCTCATTATTTCCTCCATATCATTTTCGTGCTATTTCAGCTTCGTTTTCATAAGTATTCTGAAAATAGCCTTATCAAACATGCCGTTTTTTCGGCAAAAAAATAGTACCAAGATAATTAACAGCCATATCTTAGCACTATTTTTCTGTAAATTCAACAAATTTTATTTAAATCTGTTGTATTTTTTTTAATTTCATATTTTTTTTAAAAATTTGACTTTTTCAATTCTTTTAAAAATGTCTTTTCTGGCACATGGATTATTTCATTCATCCGATCTCATATGATATTTTTGGATGTAGTCTTCACATGCCAGACACCACTTAAACTATTCTTCCGATGACTCCGGTTTTTCCATGACGTAACCGCACTGCTCATCTGCACAAACCAGTTTATTTCCTTTTTCTACCATATAGCCGCCACATTCCGGGCAAGGAATTTTGGATGGTTTCTGCCAGGACATGAAATCACATTCCGGATTATTCTCACAACCGTAGTATTTCCGTCCTTTTTTCGTTTTCTTCAGAACGATATCTTTGCCACATTTCGGGCAGGCTACGCCAATCTTTTCAAAATATGGTTTGGTATTTCTGCATTCCGGAAAACCAGGGCAGGCAAGGAATCTGCCATGCGGTCCATATTTGATGACCATGTTGCGACCACACTGATCACAGATGACATCAGTCACTTCGTCCTCAATCTTAACCTTTTCCAGCTCTGCTTCCGCAGCTTTGACTGCCTCATCCAGATCCGGATAGAAATTTCGGATGATCATTTTCCAGTCCACGGTTCCTTCTTCGACTTTATCCAGCAGAGATTCCATGTTTGCTGTAAATCGCTCATCTACGATTTCCGGAAATGCCTCTTTCATAATCTTGTTGACTACTTCACCAAGTTCCGATACATACAGATTTTTATTTTCTTTTACAATATATCTTCTTCCAAGCAGTGTCGTAATCGTCGGTGCATAGGTACTTGGACGGCCAATGCCAAGTTCCTCCAGTGTCTTTACCAGAGATGCCTCTGTAAAATGTGCCGGCGGCTGTGTAAAATGCTGTTTCGGTTCAATCTCTTCTTTACTTAATTCTGTCGTTTCATCCAGAGATTTGGATAAAAATACGCGATCGGATTTTTCCTCATCCAAAGTATACACAGACATAAAACCATCAAATTTCACTTTGGATGCAGATACATGGAAACGATACTTTCCTGCTCCAATTGTAACAGAAGTCGTCTCGTATACTGCCGGAGTCATACAGCTTGCTGCAAAACGGTTCCAGATCAGCTGATATAAACGGAAGAGATCTCTGCTCAGAGAATCTTTTACCACTGCCGGAGAACGGCTTAAATCTGTCGGACGGATGGCCTCATGTGCATCCTGGATCTTTGCTGTATTTTTGCCGGCATTCACAGTTCCACCTACATATTGTTCCCCGTAATTTGCCCCGATATATTCTGCTGCCGCTGCTTCCGCCTCTTCTGAAACACGGGTAGAATCGGTACGCAGGTAAGTAATCAGACCAACTGTTCCGCTTCCTTTGATATCAACACCTTCGTACAACTGCTGCGCCAGGCGCATGGTCTTCTGTGTTGAAAAATTCAGATGCTTGCTGGCTTCCTGCTGCAGGGTACTTGT
>CABRZK010000356.1 GCA_902475415.1 uncultured Eubacterium sp. | reverse complement strand
GCGGCGGTAGGAATTCTGGTTACGGTGATCGGACAGGTATTAAAGCACAGTGGCAGGGAGGAACATGCATTTCTTGTCAGTCTGACGGGATTGATTATCGTATTATTCTGGATCGTTCCTTACATTTATGATCTGTTTGAGAAAATTAAAAATTTGTTTTCCCTGTAATATAAACAGACCGGAAAGAAGGAAAAACAGTGGGAATCATTCAAATTTCAATGCTGGGAATCGGAGCAGTGATGCTGGCTTTGCTGTTGAAACAGCAAAAAAGTGAGTATGCGCTGTATCTTAGCCTTTCTGCGGTTCTCCTGATTCTGATTTTCAGTATAAACCGTTTACAGATTGTGATAGATACCATTCAGAAAATAGAACAATATACAGGGATCGATTCAGCAATGTTGAAAATTCTTGTAAAACTGATGGGAATTACTTATGTGGCAGAATTTGCATCAGGAATTTGCAAAGATGCAGGTTTTTTTGCAATTGGCAGCCAGATTGAAATGTTTGCTAAATTTTCTATTATGGCGGTCAGCGTGCCGGTGTTACTGACACTGCTGGAAACGATTGAAGGATTACTGGGGGCTTAGCGGGGCTATGTATCTGGAAAGGCAGAAAAGAAACGGACACGAATGGAGATATAGAAAAACATGGAAGAGGAAGATATTATGGCTGATCTGCGGTATGTGGATTGTATGGTTGTTTTTGTTTCCACTGGCGGAGCCGGTTGGGGCAGAAATGAGTGCAGATGCAAGTCAGGACAGTTTCAGAATGCAGCAGGAATTATTATCGGATCTGCCACTGGCAGAAATTCAGGATGTTCTGGAGCAAAATGAGGATACCGGGCAGATGTCTTTTGAAACGTTGGTCAGAAACCTGATACAGGCGGATGAAAGTGCTGACAGGCGGGAACTGTTTCACCAGATCCTTCAGAGTGTATTCGGAGATATGGAGGATGGAAAACAATTACTGGTACAGATTTTACTGTTGACGGCAGCGTGTGCATTTTTACAGAATTTTATTCATGTGTTTGAAAACAGTCAGATTTCACAGACCGGGTTTTATCTGTATTTTTTACTGCTGATGGGATTGCTGCTGCGGTCTTATCGGTTGATTCACAGCGTCTTGGAAGGGGTATTGGGACAGGTTGTTGCTTTTATGGAAGCATTGCTTCCGACATTTTGTATGACGATGATCTTTTGTAGCCAGAAAGTAGCGGCAGTCGGATTTTATCAGCTGTCTCTGATCGTGATTTACCTGATTGAACGGGTATTGCTGTATCTGGTTATTCCGTCTATCCATGTGTATGTGGTACTGCAGATGCTTAACTGTATGACGGCGGAAAAACTGATTTCCCGTATCACAGCTTTGCTGAAGCGGGGACTGATCTGGATGATGCGTTTTTTGCTGGCCGGTGTAACAGGGATGAATGTGATTGAACGTATGATCGCACCATCCGTGGATAATATGAAAAAAATGTCGGTGACGCAGACCATCAGCATGATTCCGGGCCTGGGAAATACAGCACAGGCTGTCGGAAATATCTTTTTTGGGTCGGCAGCGGTGATCCGAAATGGAATTGGAACGGCTGCAATGATTGTACTGATCTGTCTGGCAGCAGGTCCATTGTTAAAAATGCTTGTTTTTTCTGTGTTTTATAAAATGGCTGGAGCTTTGGCTGAACCCTTTTCAGATAAACGGATCTGTGGCTGCATTGATTGTGTGGGAGATGGTGCTTTGCTGCTTTTTCGTGCACTGGGAACCGGTATTTTATTATGTATGATTACAATTGCAGTGGTGGTGACAGCGACAATATGACAGGATTATTGGAATGGGCCAAAAAAATGATTATGCTGGGAATCTTTCTGACGGTTTTATTACAGGTAATTCCTTCTGAAACCTATCGGAAGTATATTCGCTTTTTTGCAGGAATGATTTTTGTGATCACGATATTGACACCGCTTTTTGCTGTTCTGGGAGAAAAAAACTGGGAACAGAAACTGGAACACGAACTTTTACAGGAAGATTTGCTCCAGACCGGGCAGATGGATTTTTCCTATATGGAGCGGCAGCAGCAGAATTATTATAAGAATCAGACAAAGGAAGTTGTGGTGCAGATGATAAGACAGATTGGGGAAGCAAATGATACTCCGGTGCAACAGGTAGAAGTAATGTTTGAAAACGACACCGGGATGATCAGCCGGGTAAAAGTATGGACTGCTGTGAGTGGAACAGAAAGTCAGGGTAAATTGCGTAAGGAGACGGCAGATGCCTGTGGGATATCGGAAAATCAGGTGGAGGTGTATGAGACATAATGAATCTGAAAGGTTTTTTGCAGGATAAAAAAGGAAAGAAGTTGAAAAAAGACCAGTGGCTGATTCTGTTTCTGGCAGGAATATTTTTTCTGGTTGTTGCCATGCCGACGGGAAAACAGAAATCAGAAGCCTCCGGAC
>CABRZK010000355.1 GCA_902475415.1 uncultured Eubacterium sp. | reverse complement strand
ATATTTAGGTTGTACTTTCCAAAGAGCTGCAAAAGAGCTTCTGTCTGTCACTGCCCAGGCTGCCATGCAGACAGCCAGCGCTGTAAACTGCACCCAGCTGTTTGCCACCCACAGACTGCTTTGCTTTGTCACATCTGTATTAAAAACTCCCTGAATACTCATCAGTACCCCTGATAAAATAGCAATTAATATTCCAATCATAACATCCGCTTCCTTTTCCGCACATGAATATTTCACAATACTTTTCTATGCATTTATACCATAGAATGTTACAATTTTATATTTTTATACACTGTTTTTATTTCTGGAAAAAACAGGATATTTTTTATCGAAGATACAACTATAACGAAACAGACAGTTGCAAATCGCAGCTGCCTGTTTCGAATTCTTATATAAACATCGTCTGTCTGATATCTGAAAAAATGCTCAGAATATCAGTTTTGTTTTTCTGACCTAAAATGTTGCAAGTACCTCATCTAAGAGCGATATCATCTCATCCACATGTTCTTTCTCAATTACCAGAGGTGGAACAAAACGTACAACATTAGAACCAGCTGTGATAATGATCAGACCTTTTTCCAGTGCTTTTGCAGCAACCTGACCAACCGGAATCTCCATCTCAAGTCCCTGCATCAGACCCATACCACGTCTGTCCGTGATAAAATCATATTTTGCTGCAAGTTCATCCAGTTTTTTCTCCAGATATGGTGTAATCTCATGTACATGATCCAGAATCTGATCTTTTTCAAAAAGGTCAAATACGGTGCTTACAGCTGCTCCGACAAACGGATTACCACCATAAGTAGTTCCATGATCTCCCGGTGCCAGAGATTTGTCTGCCACTTTCTGCGTCATCATGAAAGCTCCTACCGGCACACCGCAGCCAAGCGCTTTTGCAACGGTCATAATATCCGGTTTTACCCCATAATTCTGCCATGCAAACATTGATCCGGTACGTCCCATACCACACTGGATTTCATCCAGAATGAGTAAAATGTCTTTTTCATCACAGAGTGCGCGAACGCCTTTTAAAAATTCAGCATCAGCAGGATAAATACCGCCTTCACCCTGAACGGTTTCCATAATGATGGCACATGTTTTATCTGTGATCTGTGCTTTGACACTCTCCAGGTTGTTGTACTCTGCAAAACGGATACCCGGAATCAGTGGTTCAAACGGCTCCTGATAATGTTTGGTTCCTGTTACAGACAAAGCACCCAGACTTCTTCCGTGGAAAGAATGCTGCATTGCGATTACTTCATGTCCTGCATGTCCGTCTCTTGTATATGCATATTTTTTTGCGGATTTTAATGCACCCTCAATCGCCTCCGTACCACTATTGGTAAAGAAAATACGATCCATATCCGCTGCCTTTAATGCTTTCTCGGCAGCTTCCATTGTTGGTACATTATAGTATAAATTGGATGTATGTAATAATTTATCTACCTGTGCTTTTAATGCATCATTGTATTCTTTTTTGCCATAACCAAAGGCACACACTGCGATTCCTGCCGCAAAATCCAGATATTTTTTGCCGTCAGTATCATAGAGATACACACCTTCCCCATGATCCAGGACAACTGGAAAACGGTTATAAGTGTGCAGCAGTGCCTGCTCTGCATGGTCGATATAATTCTGTTTATTCATGGTCAAATCTTGCCTCCTCATCTCCAAGGATCGCTGTTCCGATTCCTTTATTTGTGAAAATTTCCAGTAACAGGCAATGAGCCATACGTCCGTCTAAAATATGAACTCTGGAAACGCCGTTTTCTACTGCATGAATACAGTTATTTAACTTTGGAAGCATACCTCCTACGACATAGCCGCTGTTCAGCAGATCTTTTGCTTCGGAAACAGTCAGTTCAGAAATCAGTGTGGACGGATCTTTCGGATCACGGTAAACACCTTCAATATCTGTCAGAAATGCCAGTTTCTCCGCATGCACTGCTGTTGCGATTGCGCAGGCTGCATCATCGGCATTGATGTTGTAAGTCTGGTAATTATCATCCAGACCAATCGGGCATACGATCGGCAGGAAATCTTTCTCTAACAGATCAAATAAAATCTTCGGATCTACGGATTTTACATCACCGACAAATCCAATATCCTGTCCCTGGGATAATTTTTTCTCTACTTTCAGCAGTCCACCATCTTTACCGCTGATACTGACAGCCTGGACTCCCAGTTTTTCTACCATAGACACCAGAGATTTTCCTACTTTTCCAAGTACCATCTCTGCAATTTCCATTGTCTCAGCATCAGTTTTTCTGAGTCCATTGACAAATTCCGGTTCCATTCCAGCTTTGGCAACCCATTTGCTGATCTCTTTTCCGCCACCGTGTACAATGATTGGTTTGAAACCAACCAATTTCAGCAGTGTAACATCCTGAATCACACGCTGTTTTAATTCTTCATCCAGCATGGCACTTCCACCGTACTTTACAACAATGATACGA
>CABRZK010000354.1 GCA_902475415.1 uncultured Eubacterium sp. | reverse complement strand
TGATTATGATTTCTCATGCTGCTACACTCTTAAAACGCCTATGAACACAAGCTCTTAACAAAAATTACCCGAAAGCATTTGATTGCTTTCGGGCTTTTCTTTGCCTGCATTGCTGCCATGTAGGTGCTTTAGAGGAGTGAGGGACTGGGCGTTTTCCAGAGGGAGGGAACGTCTGGGCAGAAAGCAGCTGTCCCAAACGCTCCGGCTGAACCATATGTCTCGCATTTTTGCTCTCCTCTATGATTCAGCCACGCTCTGTACTCTAAAATAACTGAAAATTGAAATCTAATTTTGCTATGATTATTCCTTTCTGTTTCATCACCTCTCCTCATTTTAAAAACTTATTTTTCAAGAAGGCAGATTATTGTTGCACTCAAATCTGCAAAGAGATTTATTTTTATGTTACATCAAGATCAAAAAACAACATGATCTAAACAATTCTGTAAAAATCAGATAGGAGTTGATCTTGTTATGTTTCAATACGATATATCGTTTCATGGCGTAAAGCACACAACAAAGCCGACTGGTGAAGAGATTGGAGTCATTAGCAATCATTTGGTGGAAACGAAAATGGACTACAGAGAGCTTGCATCTGAAGTGGGAGAAGTCGGTTGTTCCTTTTGTCCTGCCGTGTATCATGGCAAGCGTAGGGCAGAAAATTTCAAATCCCAACAGATAATCGGTCTTGACTTTGACAATGGTGTTCCGTTCCATATCATACAGCAGAGAGCAAAATACTATCACCTAAAAATGCTGTTTGCATACAAGACCTTTTCCCATACGGCAGAACATGAGAGATTTCGGGTCGTCTTTGCATTGCAGCATAAAATTACAGACTCGTTTACTGCAAAATCTATCGTAAGCATTTTTATGAAAATATTCGAAAATTGCGATGAAGCCTGCAAAGATTCCGCACGATTGTTTTTTGGCGGAAAAGGTTTGCTACATCTTGCAAGTAAGCCACATGAAATTTCACTGGGAGAAATCATACTCGCTTTTACTGCATATATGTTTGACAAATATGGCGGCAAGCACTACACCAGGGAATTACAGAAGTTCTACATTGCCAACCGCATTCGTTTTGAAAAGAATCATCCGATTGCAGATCATGGCAGTTTCATTCCAGAAACAAGTCCTCAGCCTGTCCGTTCTCATGCTTCTGACAAGTTAAAAAACGGTAGAAGGCAAGTAATACGAAATCTGGATTGGAACATTCTGTATGACAGATGTCGGCTTTACAGGAGATTTTTTGATGGTTCGGAATATTACTACTATCCAGAACTGTTTCATATTGCAACCAATCTAATCAATATTGAAAAGGGAAAAACACAGTTCCTTCATATTTTACAATCCGAACAGAACGCACGATATGAAGCCTATCATCAACGAAACTGGAAACAGATTCTGAATATGCTCATGGAAATGGACTATCAGCCCACAGGCTGTCAAGTCTGCCCTTATGAAAAAGATTGTCTACATGCTAAAAACATGGTTTTGACTGCCAAGCCGGGGGATTGTACGATTTTGCCCATAAAGAAACAGGAATATGTTTCTATCGAAGAAGCAGAATGGGATCTCGAAAATAAATTTCTGGAGGCAATGCATTCTAAAAATAGGGGACTACACATTATCAAGGCTCAAACAGGAATCGGAAAAACAAATTTGTATTTGAATTGCTGTTCCAACACACAAACTGAAGACTGAGATTTATAACAAGGCTTTGCAACTTGGCATTGAGAATATCTGCTGCACGCCAGAATTACCTTATTTTTCAGATGAATTAAAAGGTGAAATAGAGCATCTGTATCGCATTGGAGCAGGAAAATCGGTAGGGGATTATCTTATAAAATACAGCAGCACACTGATATGCATCAGCACATTTAGGATCAAGTTTGATTGCTGACCTTGCAAGGCTAAATGCTTCTTGATATCTGCCATTTAAAAATGCTACCTGTGAGTTGGATATGAGTTCTGCCAAATCATTATTATTTTCAATCATAATCATAGTACTCCTCAAATAACAGATTTAGTTAAAATTGTTTTATGTCATAAATTAATTCATTATCATAATCTGTCGGATTATCACTAAATGCTTCCTCCGCCAAATTTATTAATTCAGATGAAATATATATTTCATTTTCAAGTAAATTTTCAAGTAGATTTTCAAGTGCTACTCGTTTTTCTCCATATTTAGCTAATTCCTCTGCATCTAAAAGAAATTCTTTTACACTATCAACATTGCCAAATTCACTTGACATTTTTGACATAAACCTATCATATGCTTCTTTTTTCATCATTTAATCTCCTAGAAATTTATCGATTAATCGGAAATCCTGTAACTATTCCTTCACCACCAGGTTCAACAATAACTCTAACATCTAATCCATGATTTCTACCTTCAACAACAAACCTAACTGGTCGTCCATTTCTTGTAGTTAGCGGTGCATTCACATCAGGACCTCCTA
>CABRZK010000353.1 GCA_902475415.1 uncultured Eubacterium sp. | reverse complement strand
TGCCCATTTCGCCCTGTTCGCGGTCTGTCATCCGTACCTTTTTTTTCGGTCAGGATCACACTTGCTCCGCGTCTGACTGCCTCCTCAATAAAAGAATGTCCATCCTGCCTGTTCCCACGAATGCAGACAAATAATGCCCCCGGTTCCACCTTTCTGCTGTCATAAGTAATCTGTGCAATCTCTTCCGGAAGTTTTCCAAGAACACATTGATACTCAATATCCTGAAACAGTCGATCTGTCTGCCGCATGCATATCCAACCCCAGTTTGCTGTTGTAGTTAGTATATGTTGACTTTTTTCCTGTGTGCAGTGTTTTACATTGAAAATCGTTTTGGCAAGGTATGAAATCAGGTTCCGAAATTGTCGCACAAATCAGCATTCTCCGCAACTAATTCTGTACATTCAAAAGCGAATCTACCTATTGAATTTTAAGAATCCATAGAGTATGATAATGGAGAGAAAATCGTCAAACGATTAATATATTACGATCAAGGAGGAGACCTATGAGACATTTAATGAGTCCATTAGATTTATCCGTAGAAGAACTGGATAAATTGCTCAATCTCGCAAACGATATTGAAAAGAATCCGGAAAAATATGCACATGCATGTGCCGGCAAGAAACTTGCTACCTGCTTCTATGAGCCAAGTACAAGAACCAGACTTAGTTTTGAAGCAGCGATGTTAAATCTTGGCGGATCTGTGCTTGGTTTTTCCAGTGCAGACAGTTCTTCTGCTGCCAAAGGAGAAAGTGTTTCCGATACCATCCGTATCATTTCCTGTTACGCTGATATCTGTGCCATGCGTCACCCGAAAGAAGGTGCTCCGTTAGTTGCCTCTGAAAAATCCACAATTCCTGTCATCAACGCAGGTGATGGAGGACATCAGCATCCGACACAGACACTTACCGATCTTCTTACTATTCACAGTCTCAAAGGCCATCTCGACAATCTGACCATTGGTTTATGTGGTGATTTAAAATTCGGCCGTACCGTTCATTCACTGATTCACGCTCTGATTCGTTACCCTAATGTAAAATTTGTTCTGATCTCTCCGGAAGAACTGCGTGTTCCAAGTTATATCCGTGAAGATGTCCTGGAGCATAACAACATTCCATTCAAAGAAGTAGTCCGTCTCGAGGATGCTCTGCCGGAACTTGACATTCTTTACATGACCCGTGTACAGAAAGAGCGTTTCTTCAATGAGGAAGATTACATCCGGATGAAAGATTTCTACATTCTGGACAAGACAAAAATGGAACTTGCTCCAAAGGATATGCTGGTACTGCATCCGCTGCCACGTGTCAACGAGATTTCTACTGAAGTAGATGACGATCCGAGAGCTGTATATTTCAAACAGGCTCAGTACGGCGTATATGTGCGTATGGCCCTGATTCTTACATTACTGGGAGTGGAGGTATAAGCAATGTTAAATGTAGGTGCAATCAAAGAAGGTTTTGTATTAGACCATATCAAAGCAGGCATGAGCCTTTCCATTTATCACGATCTGAAACTGGATGAGCTGGATTGCTGTGTTGCCATCATCAAAAATGCCAAAAGTAACAAAATGGGTAAAAAAGACATTCTGAAAGTAGAATGTAACATTGATAATCTGGATCTGGATATTCTTGGTTTTATCGATCACAACATTACGGTAAATATTATCAAGGATTCCCGCATCGTGGAAAAACGTGCCTTAGCGCTTCCGGCATCCATCAAAAATGTCATCAAATGCAAAAATCCACGTTGTATCACTTCCATCGAACAGGAACTGGATCAGATTTTCCTTCTGACCGATTCGGAGCATGAAGTATACCGTTGCAAATACTGTGAAACCAAGTACAAGAAATAGTTCTTTGATAAAACTTCCGGGCTGCATCCCTTGCGATGCAGCCCGTTTTTAGTATATAATAGACAAAGGTGATTCATTTTTTCACTATTTTTCATGCAATAATCACATTCATTGAATGCAACCTGAATGTTCAATGAAAATCATGAGGAGGGGTTTTTAATGATTATTCCAAAGTATTATGAAGACAATCATACACTGGGTGTCAATGATGAGCCAATGCGTGCTTATTACATTCCGACATCCAATGCTCAGAATCCGAACTGGCAAAACCGTCAGGAAACTGACCGTTTTCTGCTGTTAAACGGCGACTGGAAGTTCCGGTATTTTGACAGCATCTATGATTGTCAGGACGCTTTTTACGAAGAAGGCTACGACATCAGTCATTTTGATACCTTACCGGTTCCGTCCAACTGGCAGGATCACGGATACGATATCCATCAGTATACCAACACGAGATATCCCTTCCCGTTTGATCCGCCATACGTGCCACACGACAATCCATGCGGTGCCTATGTCAGAACTTTTACCTATGAAAAACCGGAAGGAACCGCCACTTATCACCTGAATTTTGAGGGTGTGGACTCCTGCTACTATGTATGGTTAAACGGCACCTTCAT
>CABRZK010000352.1 GCA_902475415.1 uncultured Eubacterium sp. | reverse complement strand
ATACTTTTTTCTAGAAAAGAAAAATGTATTGCAACAATTAATGCTTAAGGCATTCGTTATAACTTCAAGGAACAGATATGATTACTCTATTTTAGTGCGCATGTATTGTGCAGGAGTCATTCCTGAAATCTTTACAAAAGCTCGATAGAATGTGCTACGGCTATTGAAATTAGCCTCTTCGGCAATCGCGTCAACAGAAAGATAAGGTTTTTCTTTCATCAGTTTAATGGAATACTCTATTTTCAGACCATTCAGATAATCGTTGAAATTGTCAGAGCCCGCATATCTCCGCAACAGGGGGCTGAGATCATTCTTGTTGATATCGGTGACACGTATCAAGTCGTCACGCCCGAATCCGGGTTTCAAAAAAAGCTTTTGTTCGATAAGTTGGCTTTCCATCTTCATGAACTTAGCATAATTTTCATCACTATTTGTCCCCGGAGCTGCCACATCTGTTTTTGTAGCGGCTGTTAATGTCTCTTCCTCAGGCAGGGATGAACCAGTTCTGATTTCTTTCGTTGTTTCATGAGTATTTCTTGTTTGTGTAAACACCTTACGCAATTCTTCACGTTGCGCCAACAGTTCATCTATCTGTTTGGCTGCGATACGGTTCCGCATCTTTGTTTTTTGCAAATTCACAAAAGTCGTCCAAAGGATGATAATGAGCAGAACCGTCAGGACACACGAGCCTGCCAACAGAAGCATACGCCGTTCGGACAAAGCGTGAGATTTGGCCAACTGCAACTCTTTTTCTTTCAGCTCGAATTTAGAAGCGTACTCTTGTGCCTTACTTTTGCTCTCGCGGGTATAAATGCTATCTTGCACCACCCAGCCACGTTGGGTGAAGACATCGGCTAAGTCAAAACGTTTCATTCCACGGCTGGCTCGCGCACGATAGTTGAGCAAAATCAGATATTCATAGCTTACGGTATCATTTGTAAAAGCAGAAATGCATGTATCGCTTAGAGCTGCCGCTTCCGCATATTGATTGATATTCAGTAAATAAGGTACACTATACTGTTTGCCGATAAGAGTTTTCGAAAAGCTGGTAGATTGGTATTTCCTGAATATTTCTGTTGCCTCTTCTTTCTTACCTTCATCGTGCAACAGCACAGCCATTTTGGCATAAAGGAAGCCATATTGCTGGTCAATATATCCTGGAGGAGGTCCGGGGAGCCCGCTCATACGCTGTATGACGGTTTCACGGCGGTAACCTATTTCAATTGCTTCCGCCATCCGGTTCCGATTGATATAGAAGGACATGTATTCACCATAAATAGTCGAGAGACGAGACATTTCACGCACATCATCTGTTCCTTCCAGCAGCTTCACCGCCCGCTGAAAATACTCCTGTGCCATTTCGTCGTTTGTCATGCCTATGCAGACGCGCGCCATTACGGAGTACATATCTGATTCTTCTTTTTTACATGCCAGATTGCGTGCCAGATCAATACCTTCATGGCACACACCGATGCTTTCCTCATATCTGTTCTGTCTTTCCAAGATATTTGCCAGCATCGTTATAGATGAAAGTTTACGCTCCGGTACCAAACGTATTGAGTCGTTCTGCAACGCACGGCGCACACAGATTTCCTTGGCAGTCAGGTCGTGCTTGATTTCATAACACATCGCTCGCAATAGATCAATCCGAAAGGGAATGATACCGGAAGCCGGACTTTTTTCCGCTTCGTCCAACAGTCGTAAAGCGCTATCCGGATAGTTTACATAAATAGAACGGATCGTACGTTCGGTCAGCAGGCTATCGGGAACCGTGGCACTCGTACGAAAAGAATTAACCACCCAAAGGAGGAAGAATGCCAAGAAACAACTCAATTTCATTTTTATTATATTTAAAACATTGGCAAATGTAATAAACCGTCTTGATTAAGCCAAAAGATCATCTCTTCAACCTTGTAGTTTTCGCTATGTTTTCCAGTTTACACCCACATTGAGTAGGCATCATAACAAATTATATATCAACGTGTATAGACAATTTGAGATATACTAGGACAATTTGCGACATACACTCTCGAACAGTTCACTTATTTTTGCCCAGGTTAAAAAAACATCCCGAGTCATTATGAAACGAAGTAAATTACCATTCTTTTCTATAAACACAGATATTGTGTTCATTATTCAAATAGTCACGACGATAATCTCATTGGTAATTGTGGTGGTGTCTATTATTTTTTTAGTGATCGGATAATGTGCGGGAATGATACGAGAACAATAAAACAACAAGAAGTAAAACAAATATTAATCAAAAAAAGGATCAAAATGAGAATACATAATTTATGGAAAAATGTGTCTGCCTTGCTGGTGGCAGGTTGTATCTGTTGTACCATGCCGTTGTGCAACAACGACGAAGCACCGGCAACCATGCAGGTACAGCACTGAGTTCATTAGCTAATAAACGGAATGAAGCAGGCGAGGCAACCTTGAAATAACCGTTTGATATTAAGTAATAAG
>CABRZK010000351.1 GCA_902475415.1 uncultured Eubacterium sp. | reverse complement strand
CGGTTCGTACTCTGGAGTGCTGTTCCGGTGATCTGGCTGATCTGAAAGTAAAATCTGTGGATGTAGAGGCATGGTCTCCGCGTCAGAAGAAATACTTTGAGGTAGGAAGCTGTTCTAACCTTGGTGATGCACAGGCAAGACGTCTGAAAATCCGTGTAAAAGGTAAAGATGGCAAGAAATATCTGGCTCATACCTTAAATAATACTGTTGTTGCTCCACCAAGAATGCTGATCGCGTTCCTGGAGAACAACTTAAATGCAGACGGAACCGTTAATATTCCGAAAGCATTACAGCCATATATGGGTGGAAAAACAAAAATTGAGTAAATAAAAGACGGCAAGGCCTGGCGATGAAGTCGGGTCTTGCCGTTGTTGTATTCAGGCTCTTTTAAATACCGGATACAATCGCGTGCTTGCGAAAAAGGGATAATATTTTTTATAGGAGTGCAGAAAATAAAAATTGAAAATCAGATGAAATTTTCGGTTGAAAATTGTCGAAAACTGTGATAAAATACCTACAATTTGTATATATGGCAGGAAAGTGAATATTATGCATGGACAATGTATAAATATACAAGAAAAGAGAAAATTCCCTCTTTTTTTTTGCAAAAAGCCAGGAAATACATGTTAAAATGTAGTATATTGTATAGTGTAAATTATAAAAAAGAGAAAGGACGGGCGAATAAATGAAAGCATTTCTGATTCTGGAAGACGGTACAGTATTTACCGGAACAAGCATTGGTTCGACAAAGAGCGTGATCAGTGAAATCGTCTTCAATACTTCCATGACTGGTTATCTGGAGGTCTTGACAGACCCATCCTATGCAGGACAGGCAGTCGTAATGACTTATCCGCTGATTGGAAATTATGGAATTACACCGGATATGGAGTCTAAAAAGCCATGGCCGGACGGATATATCGTAAGAGAATTATCCAGAATTCCAAGTAACTTCCGCTGCCAGGGAACCATTCAGGATTTCCTGACAAAACATGATATCCCTGGAATCGCAGGAATTGATACCAGAGCATTGACCAAGATTTTGCGTGAAAAAGGAACCATGAACGGTATGATCACAACCGATGAGAATTACAACCTCGACGAGATCTTACCGCAGCTGCATGCATACAATACAGGAAATGTTGTAGATAAAGTAACATGCAGTGAGAAAGAAGTGCTGAAAGCAGATGGCTTAAAAGTAGCTTTACTGGATTTTGGCGCGAAAAACAATATTGCTCAGTCCTTACACAAACGTGGCTGCGAAGTTACGATTTATCCGGCACACACAACAGCAGAGGAAATCCTTGCTGCAAATCCGGATGGAATCATGCTTTCCAATGGCCCTGGAGATCCAAAAGCCTGTGTTGAGATTATCAAAGAAGTGAAAAAACTGTATGATTCTGAAGTGCCGATTTTTGCAATCTGTCTGGGACATCAGCTGATGGCACTGGCTACCGGCGCAGACACTTATAAATTAAAATACGGACACAGAGGTGGAAATCATCCGGTTAAAGATCTGGAGACAGGACGTGTATACATTTCCTCACAGAACCATGGATATGCGGTTGATGCAGAGAGCCTTGATCCGTCCATTGCAGTTCCGGCATTCACAAATGTAAACGACGGAACAAATGAGGGACTGAAATATACAGGAAAGAATATTTTTACCGTACAGTTCCATCCGGAAGCATGCCCTGGACCACAGGATTCCGGTTATCTGTTTGACAAGTTTATTAAAATGATGGGAGGACAGAAATAATGCCAAAGAGATCAGATATCAAAAAAGTATTAGTAATCGGTTCCGGTCCGATCGTAATCGGACAGGCAGCTGAGTTTGATTATGCAGGTACACAGGCATGCCGTTCTCTGAAAGAGGAAGGCGTAGAGGTTTGTCTGGTAAACTCAAACCCGGCAACCATCATGACAGATAAACAGATCGCAGATCAGGTATACATCGAGCCGTTAACTGTAGATGTATTAAAACAGATTATTTTAAAAGAAAAACCGGACAGTGTACTCCCAACCCTTGGAGGACAGGCAGGATTAAACCTTGGTATGGAGCTTGCTGAGTCAGGATTTTTAGAGGAAAACGGTGTCAAACTGATCGGTACAACCGCAGAGACTATCTTCCGTGCAGAGGATCGTCAGGCATTCAAAGATACCATGGAAAAAATCGGTGAGCCTTGCGCAGCCTCTCTCGTTGTAAATACCGTAGAAGATGGTATCAAATTTACCAATACCATCGGTTATCCGGTTGTTCTGCGTCCGGCCTTCACATTAGGCGGAAGCGGCGGCGGTATCGCTCACAATGAAGAAGAACTGGTTGAAATCCTGACAAACGGACTGCGTCTGAGCCGTGTCGGAGAAGTTCTGGTAGAGCGTTGCATCGCAGGCTGGAAAGAGATTGAGTACGAAGTAATGCGTGATGCGAACGGAAACTGCATTACCGTATGTAATATGGAAAATATTGACCCGGTTGG
>CABRZK010000350.1 GCA_902475415.1 uncultured Eubacterium sp. | reverse complement strand
CTCATCAGCAGAACTTTCAATAGTTGCTCTTGCCAAAGGTAATATCGGTGCTTTGACTGAAAACATTGAGAAGCCACCGTATAAGTCACTATTTAATTCTGGCACAAATAGCTTCTCTCTATATAATGGTGTTCAAGTTCTCCGTACTGTGGATCGGCTTCTTAAGCAACACGAAGCAACCAGCACAGGTCGCAAAAGATTGGTCCTTGTTCATGGCAATAGATTCTTACTGCATCTAATTCTCGGAAAAATCAAGGCTACCGACGGATTCGGCACAAAATATTTGAGCAATGAATGTATCGCCACATTAGTAAACGAACATTTCCAAACTCAGTGGGATAGTGTCTTCGATGCAATGGAAGCAAAATTTCCAGATGCATATCCTTCTTATTTGTTTAGAAATGTTGGTAAGCTAAAAGAACTTATGGAAGTAATAGCTCGATAATATTGAGTCAGTGAGAACAATCAGCCGGGCAGTTAGAGACGGGTTGCACTATGGATCCTCTTTTCTTTTACATCGGTGCCACCATGGTAGTATCAGCTATACATTGTTACTTCCGTTTTCTTTTCCCTTTGCCATGGGTCATGCTGCCTTTTCCACGCTGGCTGATCGGACTGTTCATGTGCTTGGACAGTTTCAGCACTTCGATCAGATTTGCAAACTGATCCATGGTAAGTGCATCGTAGTCAATGCCAAGGTTGGCGAGGAACAGACGGGCTTTCTTTTCTTCGGTGCTGCCCTTGTAGTCCATGGCATCCTGTAATTGTTTCTGTACTTCCAGAGCGGCGCAACTCTCGTCAGCTGTGGTTGCGTCCTTGCGGTGCGTATCTCGAATATCACGGAGGATGCCTGTCAAATCCTTGGAAACTACATGACCAAAGTATTCATCTTCCTGCACCTGCGCCAGTTCCAATGTGCGCAGATACAAGTCCTCCTGATCGTTTCCTTTTTTCTTAATCACAGACTGCCGGACAGCTTCCATGGCGGCGTTCATGTTGGTGATCTGCATATCCGCAATACGGTCAACATAGATCTCCGCATCCAACATCATGCGCTGAAAATCTTTGTGGCAGATCATTTCAGAAAGCAACCGGTGGTTGAAGTTTCCGGAAGTTAATACAGTAATTGCATCATCACTCAAATGCAGAGCGTCCAGCTCTGTGTTTGGGTGATTTTTATTTTCTGTCAGACCCAGCAGATAGTCCGTGGACACGCCATAGAACTTGGCGAGTGTCAGGATCGCAAAGGGGCTGATGTCTTTTGCAGTTTCATCGGATTCATATTTTCCGAGCGCAGAACGGGACAGGCCGGTACGCTCTGCCAATTCTTCCAGTGTTAACTTAAAATCCACAACACGCAGATCTTTCAATCTTTCCTGAACAGTAAGTTTCGGTTGCATATTTCATCTCCATTTCCATAAGCGTGGAAATTCACGCATTTTTACGCTCTTTTCCTACCTTTTGGACATACGGGAGAGAGCGTCTTTTTTCGCTAAACTGTACTTGTAAATCACCAATGCACCTTGAAAACTGAATGACCGTCCGAATGGGATATATCCCCCAGCGAAGTATCGCCACGACTGCGAAGAGCACGAGCGTACCAACGGGGCAAAAACGCCGGGAAGATCTCCGGGCAGGAACGACATTCGGGCAGAACGGCACTCAAAAATCACAGGTTAAATTCAAACCATGTGAAATCAGCGAAAAAACCACTCTTTTTGTGTTGCTATCTATACCAATGAGTGATGCACTCAACAGCGTACAGGGTACGGCATAGAATGAAGGTTTTCGTTATTTCACAAAAAACCAAGTTAAACAGCGAAGAGGGATACTGCCCCTTATGTATAGGACATCGTTACGAAAATTCTGAGCGAAACGATGATTCTCTGTTTTCGTCACGAAACACTGTATGGCACTTGCTGTTTAATAAACAAATTATACCATATCACGAACAAAAAAGAATGGAGGAAATGTGAATTGAAGAAGAAAAAGTCTGAATTGTATCGAAACGAGATCAAATCCTACATTGTCCGAGCCGGTATGACTATGAGTGAGGTGGTGGATTATCTGGCAGACGAGTATGGATGGAGCAGCAGCGTCCCCAATCTGTCCGGTAAGTTGAAGCGTGGGAGCCTGCGCTACGGCGAAGCGGTGGAGTTGGCTGATGCTCTGGGTTATGACATTGTTTGGGTGAAACAGGGGTGATGCGATTGGCGAATGAACAGTTGGAAAAATTGAAGCACCAGAAGTATGTAGCTGAGAAAAAGCTGACCGCAGCCAAGCACCGGGAGAAGCAATTACAGCATGAGTTGAAGCAACTGACCCGGAGTGAGAGAACCCATCGGCTCTGTACCCGTGCCGGTATGTTGGAAACTTTTCTGAGGGAGCCGACGGTTCTGACCGATGATGATGTGATGGAGCTTTTGACTTTCGTCTTTCATGGTGAAGCGGTTCAAAAGAAGCTGAATATGCTGATT
>CABRZK010000349.1 GCA_902475415.1 uncultured Eubacterium sp. | reverse complement strand
AGGCAATGGTCTGCAACACCAGTATCCACCGGTTCAAATCCGGTCTGCGCCTCTTTTACAAACCTGAAGAAGAACTTTTCAGGTTTTTTTGTTTCTTAAGAAACGATCGGAAATGATGATGCCGACAGTCTGTGTCAAAACAGTGCTGTCGGCATATTTTTTGTGCGATTGACGCACACTTTGTGCTATTGTTCGAGAATCCGCCATTTCGAGTTGTCAATAGGGAGACGATAGCCGCAATAGGAGCAGCACCCGTCTTGGTCAGGGACAAAATTGGCCCCACAGCGCGGACATTCTTTTTCAGCATAAACAGCCTGGCCTTTGGACTTCATGCGCTGCGGATAGCGGGCTCTGTATAATTTCAGATCAACGGGCTGATTGCTGGCGGATATCCGATGATTCGAACTTAGAATTAGCTGATGTAAAATGGCATGCAGCGCGATCTGTGTGTGCGTATCCGTATTTTCTACAGCCTGCAGTTGCAGCTGGTCGACACTGTAATACAAAAGCTTGGATGATATGGTTTTTTCATAAAGGGCTTCATTCAGATCGGAATGCAGTACTTTATCATCATAACGAACAATTTGTTTCTTTAAATCTTCGATATTATCCGTTTTCCGGAGAATCCGCAGCCAGAGTAAAAAAGCAAGCAGGGCAGTGATAACAAATGCGCTGCCGAGGGCCAGAAAGTAGCTGTGAGGCAGAATAAACCGAAAACACGGGATCGCAGGAATGAAGAAAGCAATCATGGTTGCTGCGGTTAATTTAAAATTTCTCGTATTCGGGTTATAATCCCGGTAGATCAAAAATTCTTCCGTCTGCCAGTCAAAGAAATCACTCTTAATATAGCCGCCGCAATAAGGACAGTGATCTTCGTCGCTTGTCAGTGTGACAGTGGCCCCACAGCTTGGACAGATGACGTTCGTATACTGTGAATAAAAAATCTGCTCATCATTTCTGTTTTTGCTGCCGACCTCATTGTGGCGGATATGCCGGGATTGTCGGAGCAAGAACGCACCATGAGCAAAAAAATCTTCGTAAAGGATTCGATTGTTTTTTCTGTCCAGATATCTGTTCAGGATAGAGCCTTGCAGGACGACTTCCCGCCATTCCCGGCCGGCATCGCTCCAGTGCTTGTAATCGTTCTTTTTGGTATACTCTTCCGGGAGTTTGAGATAGGCCATACGCATCTCACGGCGAATGTTATTCTTTTTCAGCAGATGAAGTTCATGCTCAAATTTCCGGCGAAAGGACTGATCCATTCGCAAATCCGGTGACTGAAGATTCCCTGTCTCAAATACGTTCATCAATTCTTCTAATGGTTTGCAAATTTTATTTGGAAGCTCTGAATTCTTAAAGAAGATTTCCTTTGAATGAGCAAGTTTCCTTTTAACGTAAAGAAACCATAGTTTTGGCTGCATCCATTCGAATTTCCAATCCAGGACGTGGGAGACCAGCAACGATCCCCATATGCATGACCATGCGAATGCAAAGACAATTGCGTCTGTCCATGTAACAGTCATTGGTTCACCTCTGTTTTCTTTTGGATAGATGGACAAGTCAGATGTCTATGCCAGTTAATACTGATAAGACTGGTCCATCAAGGTTTACGTGTGCCTGAAGTGAATAGTAAAACAACACCGGCCAACAGCGGGATGAGTGAAAAAATAATGGAAAAAACAGATGTTCCAAAACCTGGCACCCCACCTTGTGCAATGGCAGTTTCACGGTCAAGTTCGTTTTCCATCAGATTATTTGTGATGCCGGCGACTGCATTGAGCGTATCGCCATTCTGAATACCGATGGCAGTAACGGTCTGGCCTGTTTTAAAATTCGCACCATCATAAAAATAGCGATAATCATTTTCTTTATAGTTTCTCTGTGTCTGACTCAGCGGTTCTATGAAATCCTTCTGTGAATAATTGGCATCAGTGACCAAGACATAACCGCTGGCTTCTAATTCAGAACGGTCATAATCATGCC
Source organism: uncultured Eubacterium sp. (assembly GCA_902475415.1). GTDB lineage: Bacteria > Bacillota > Clostridia > Lachnospirales > Lachnospiraceae > Eubacterium_I. The sequence goes on along the minus strand of CABRZK010000349.1, from coordinate 495 downwards.
ATGTGCCATTGAGTACGATAGCATCGATAAAATCCTGTGAAAGCGTATAATTGCCGATTTTGCCCTCTCCGGTCAATGTCTTGTCGCGATAGGCCGTACTCCATTCAAGAACACCGTTACGTTTTTCTTCCTCAGTCAGCGTTTCTGCATTCGCTTTTGTCGCTTTCGTTGTTTTGTTCAGCTTCATTGTCTGTTTGGAACGTGAAGTGCGGATGCTGTCGATGGTTAATCCAAGTTCATCATCATAGGATGGGGTTGTCAGCTCAAACGGCCCACATACGATGACGATTTTGCCGTCATTGGCATCATTGATCGCGCCCTGGCCAACATAAACGGCATCTTTCAGTGCACTTTTCATTTTCGGTGTATCCACAAAGATCATCTTTAATGAGGAGACGGCAAAAAACAATCCGATGACAAGAAGAAGAACACCTGCTATTTTTTTTAACATTTTATCAACCTTCCTTTCGTTTGACAGCTTGATCAGCGCCGGTT
>CABRZK010000348.1 GCA_902475415.1 uncultured Eubacterium sp. | reverse complement strand
TCCGGCATCCAGTGTATATGTGCGCAATAAGAAAAATGCCTGTGCATATATCGGAATCGGCTCTGAAGCCTATGAATTACCGGAAGAGACCACAGAGGAAGAACTGTTGACATTAATCCGGGAACTGAATGAAAAGGAAGAAGTACATGGCATTCTGGTACAGCTTCCACTTCCAGCTCATATTGATGAGGAAAAAGTGATTCTCGCAATTGATCCATCTAAAGATGTGGATGGATTTCATCCACAGAGTGCAGGTGCATTGATGATTGGAAGTAAGGGATTTCTGCCTTGTACGCCTGCAGGTGTCATTCAGTTGTTGAAACGTTCCAACATAGAGATAGAAGGAAAAAATTGTGTCATTGTCGGCAGAAGTAATATTGTAGGAAAACCGATGGCGATGCTGATGCTTCGTGAAAATGCAACTGTTACAGTGGCTCATTCCAGAACAAAAAATTTAAAAGAACTGTGTAAAGAAGCAGATATTCTGATTGTGGCAATCGGAAAACCTAAATTTATCACTGAAGAATATATCAAAGAGGGTGCTGTAGTGATTGATGTCGGTATCCATCGCCTGGAAGGCAAAAAACTGTGCGGTGATGTAGATTTTGCTGCTGTGGAACCGCATGTCAGTGCGATTACTCCTGTTCCGGGCGGTGTAGGACCGATGACAATTGCAATGTTAATGAATAACTGTGTAGAAACAATGCGCTAAGAGGACAGAACATGAAATGTGCGAAGTGTGGTGCTGAAATTCGGCCGGGCTGTGTGTATTGTTCCAACTGTGGACAGGAAGCGCAGATTGTTACGGAAATCAATATTTTGGAAGATGATTTGCTTCGTTCTATGCTGGAAGAAAAAGAACAGCAGAAACAGGAGAGTGAACCGGAAAGCCGAAAAATGTCTGAGAACAAAACCACAGACAGGGTTGAGACAATACACTCAGAATCCAGAGAGGTAAATCATCCCAAAAATCAGATAGCAAAGAGAAAAAAGAAAAAAAATCAGAGGACGTTGGTGATTCTTCTGATAATTCTGGTGGCTGCCGGTGCAATTGCGTATGGTCTTGTACAGTACCAGCATCAGAATTCTACAAGCTATCAGTTAAAGAAGGCGACAGAAGCACTGAATCAGAAAAATTATACCAGTGCACTGGAATATGTGAATCATGCGTTGCAACTGGATGCGGGTAATGAGCAGGCGATGCTGCTTCAGGGACAGATTTATGCCTTAATGAAGGAAGACGATCTGGCAGAGACGGTATTTCTGCAAATTATCGACCAGGATTCTGGATGTAAAGAAGCATACGAAAATTTATTGGAATTGTATGATTCCATGGATTCGTATGATCAGATACTTGCATTGAAAGAAAAAGCAACAGATAAGGATATTCTGGCGTTGTTTGAAGGTTATCTGGTGGAGACACCGGTGATTGATCCGGAAGGTGGAAATTATAATAAGTTTCTGGATGTAACACTTTCTGTGAAAGGAAAGGGATTAGAGATTTATTACACGCTGGATGGAAGTGTGCCGACAGATGAGGATACATTGTATGAGGATATATTTACAATTGAGGAGCAGGGAAAGACTACGCTGACTGTGGTTGCGGTAGACAAGGAAGGACATTACAGTGAGCCTGTATCGGCAAAATATAATATAGAACTGGATGCGCCGGATGCTCCAAGTGTATCTCCGGACGGGGGGATCTTCCACACAGCGTCAACTGTTACTGTACATGCCCCGGCAGGTACGACAGTTTACTATGTCTGGGGAGATACGACCCCAAGCAAAAAAAACAGTAAATATACAGAACCAATCGATATACCGGAAGGAAATAATATATTATCTCTCATAGCTGTTGATAAAAATGGAATGGAGAGCGAAGTGCTGAAATGCAACTATATTTATTATCCGGGCTCAGAAAGTGATACTGCTGTTTCGGAAGGTGGTACCGTTGTGGAATAACTGTAAGCACAGAGAATAAATTATATGCAAAAAAGAAAAGCAAATGTCGAGACGAGATGGTTTCGACATTTGCTTTTTTTGCAATTAATGCACTTTATAAATAAATAAATTAATTAATGAGCGGCATCATATTCAGCAAGATATTTTTTTGTATATTCTACATCGGATGGACAATCCAGATATTCCGTACCGTATTTCTGTCGGGTTTCATTTCCCTTGCCAGTAATAAGAAGGATTGTTTTGCCTTCTGCTTCCATAATTGCTTTGTGAATCGCCTCACCGCGCTCTTCAATCATTTCATATGGGCAATGCTGCGCCTCAACGTATTGGGCAATATCCCGGGAAATTTGTTCTACCGGTTCTGCACCAGGATCCTCTGCGACCAGATATACTTTTTTGGAGTACATACCGGCGATTGTGCCAAGGTCACGACGACGGATTAAAGCTTTTTTTCCAGGACAACCGAAAATGGAGATAATATCATAATCCGGATATTCTTTTCTTGTGGAAGAAAAGAGTT
>CABRZK010000347.1 GCA_902475415.1 uncultured Eubacterium sp. | reverse complement strand
GATTTTGAAATTTTCAATTCCGGCAGCAATTTCACTTCTGATATCGGCAATTTATAATATTGTGGATCGTATGTTTGTAGGTAATTTTGTGGGAAATACGGAACTGGCAGCATTGTCTATCTGCTTTCCTCTTTCGTTTATGATGATCGCATTTGGTCTGATGTGCAGTGCAGGTGGATCTACATTGTTTACCATGTTTCGAGGGGAAGGCAATCAGGATACGGCAAACAGGACATTTACGCATGCGTTTGTGATGAATCTGGTGTTTGAAATTGTGCTGATGATTGTGCTGTTATCTTTCCCGGACTTTTTCTTACATATTTTTGGTGTGACCGCAACGACATATGAAGGAGCGCTGACCTATTATAAAATCGTAAGTCTTGGATGTATTTTTCAGGGATTGACATTCTGTTATTGTGACTATGTGCGTGTGTCTGGTATGCCGGTGCTTGGCATGATGGTAACAGGAATCGGAGCAGTGACAAATATCATTTTGGACGCTGTTTTTGTTGCAGGACTGCATTTGGGAATTTCCGGTGCGGCCTGGGCGACTGTGATTGGTCAGATCGTATCGTTTGTATTTGGAAGTGTTTTGTTGTTTTCCGGAAAAACACTGGTTGAGATCAGAAAAAAATATTTTTCTCCAAATGTAAAACTGGCACTTCGTATTCTGAACTGTGGTTTTACTTTCTGGATCGCACAGATGGCAATGGGATTTATTGCACTGGTATATAATGGATGTCTCGGAACCTATGGAGGTGATGTGGCAATTAGTTCTTATGCTATTATTTCCAGCATGATGACATTTTTGATTATGCCGGCCAGCGGTATCAGTATGGGAATTCAGCCACTGGTAAGTTTTAATTACAGCAGCGGTCATAAACCAAGAGTAATGAAAATCTTTTTTCAGGCCACTGGTTTGTCTGTCCTGATCACGACGTTTATCTGGCTGGTGATTGAGATTTTCCCGGCAGCTGTTATTCAATTGTTCGGCGGTGGCGCACAACTGCTGGAGATAGGAATCCCGGCATTACGCTACAATTTTATTATTGCGCCTCTTCTGGGATTTATTATGCTGGCAACAACCTTTTTCCAGTCACTGGATAAAGCTGTGGCATCTTCTATTATCACGCTTCTGAGACAGGTGGTGGTACTTGTTCCACTGATATATATTTTGCCACGTCATTTTGGGACAATTGGGATTTTCTGGGCGCAGCCGATCAGTGATCTGCTGGCGACTGTCATTTCCGCGATTCTGATCTACCGCACATGGCGTGATTTTACAAAAAAATAATTACTGAAATTTCATAAAATGAAGAAATCAAAAAGAGTCAAAACAGATCGTTTTTGACTCTTTTTTTAGTGAAATATAAGGATTTGTCAGCATTTGTGCAATTTGTACAGCACTAAAAATGAAGGGAAAAATCGGATTGACAGTGCATTTTCAGATGCATATACTTAAATCACATCAAAATCACAGGCAAAGACAGTTCTTGTATTTCTAATTGCCTGACCGGACATATCTAATTTTCAGAGCGCACATGGCGAACTGATATAAAATTCGATGTTTGTTACAGAGGTTTTTATTCGAATTTTAGCATATCTATACAGACATTTTTGTCAATACAGATCCAATTTTGATGACAAACAACAGAAACACTATCGGAAAGAGAAAGGAATGGGTATATGAAGAAAAAACAAATTGTTACAATGCTGGGTGCAATGACGTTGGCACTGGTGCTGGGAGCGGCTCCTATGACTGCATCTGTTCTGGCAGCAGAGAAGGTTGCCGGCATAAGTCAGAGTGCGGTGATGGATGCGTTGAGGGACAGCGATATTATTGATGTCACAAAACGAGGATCTGTTACAATTCATAAGTATGATCTGACAGCAGCAGAAGCAGCAGGAGATTATACAGCAGGAAGTGTACGTGCGACCGGTGAGAGTAATGCGGAGTTGGAGCACAGACTGGCAGATTATGCTGTGTCCGGTGTTCAGTTTTCCTGTTTACGGGTGGGAAATGCAGAAACTCACAGCATAAATGAAGGGACAGATACTTCCGTGGAACTGGTGTATGAAATCCCGGAAGAACTGGCGGAGATTTTGAAATTGACAAAAGCAGACAGTATCGATATGACATCTGCAAAAGAAGCGGTTCCCTGCCATAATACCGGAGTGTTTCATTACACAAGTCAGCAGATTTCTGATGCGCTGAACAGTATTTTAAAAGCTGACAATGTGTCGGCCAAGAATGCATTGGAGCAATATTTGTATGATTACGGAACGATGGATTCTACGACAGATCAGATTCCGGCAAATGGTGTAGTCAACCTGGCAAAAACAAATGAACAGGGTGTGACGACAATAGAAGACATGGAGCTGGGGCTGTATCTTTTTGCCGAAACAGAAGCACCGGAACAGGTGACAGATACTGTTAATCCGTGGTTTGTGCAGCTCCCATTTACAAATGAGGGAGAAAATGGTGGTGATGAATGGCTG
>CABRZK010000346.1 GCA_902475415.1 uncultured Eubacterium sp. | reverse complement strand
ATTTTTAAGGCTGATGCATTTTTCAAACATATACTCGGGAATTCTTTCCAGGCTCTCCGATAATGTTACATTCTCCAGACTTGTACATTCCTCAAATACATGCGTTCCGATCGTTATAACACTATCTGCGATCATAGCGCTTTCAAGAGCACCACATCCGGAAAAAGTATAATCTCCAATACCTGTAATACCTGCTTCCACTGTCAGACTGGTTATCTGCCCCTTATAATTATTCCATGGTACAGATGCTCCATAATAAGAAGGCATATCACCGGTGCCCGAAATTGCCAGTTCACCGTCTTCATACAAAGTCCATGTGATATTATCAGCCACAGCTCCACTGGCCTTAACACTCTTCGCAGCCTGCGTATCTGCAGGATCTGCACTCTCCCCGTCCGAAAACATATCAACCGCAACTGCATCCGTTTCCTCTTTTTCCAGAGAAGCACTTCCCTGCGTATCCTGCTGAAGTTCTTCATCCTGAGATATCACATCTGCGATATCATTCTGTTCTGCATTTCCATCAGACGCTGCATCTGAGATATCTCCCTGCACCGCACTTCCATCTGCCGCTACATCTGCATTCTCTTCCTGCGCCGTACCTTCGTCAAAAATTCCATCTGCTTCAGAAGAAGCTACACTGGCATTTCCATTCTCCAGTTGTTCTGATCCTTCATCTGCTGTCCCTCCGGAACTGTCCGTCAGAAATCCCGGATCATCAAAAGCAAAAACCTCTGTCGGAGCCGCAGACAAGACCATCACAGATGACAGCATAACTGCCAGAACCTGTTTCAATTTCATTCCCCATCCTCCTGTCTTTTGTCCAATAAAGCGGACATTCACATTCCGCTCTGCTACATGTATATGAACGCAAACACTTCATAACTTACGTTCACACTCTATATCACAATTCTACCCTACATCCCCAAATAAAGCAAAGCCAAACCAGGCATTTCCGGCAGATTTGGCACTATTGCTGATTGTTTCTGCGAGAATTTATCTAATTTTTTCAACAGTGTAAATCCCTTCCGACGTAAGTTGATCCTGTCCGGAAGCCAGTTCCATATCCCTGGAACATTCCCAAATAATCTCTTATAAGTTAATCAAATATTCATACTACACATTCGGCATAAAAAAAACACACAGCAGTTTTCATTCCTGCCATGTGTCATTAACTATCATTCCAAATCTACATCCAGATCAGATAGATATCGCCATCCAAATTCCACCTTATCATGCGTTTCATACACTCACATCCGTCTCTGCCTGTACATCCACCGCCAAACCATCCGAAAAGCAATGGTCGTCAACGTCATACCTGCAGCCATGCTCGCCGCAAAAAGGATCGTATAAATCCCGTCCTTCTGAAAATTCGCCCAGTCCTTCATCATCATCCAGTTCATAGTACGATACAATGCCGCCCCCGGAATCAACGGAATCGTAGCAGAAACCAGAAAAACCGTAACCGGCGTCTTGTGAACCCTCGCCATACACTCCGCATACAAAGTAATCGCCACCGTTGACCAGAAACCACAGACATATGGACTGGGAGTCACAAACTCCACCGCCAGATAAACCGCCCAGGACAAACAGCCCCCCAGAGCCGCAAACCACAATTTTTTACCATGTATATTAAACAACGCCGCAAAACCAAGCGACCCTGTAAAGGATACAATCAGCTGTATGATCTCTCTCATATTTTTCCTCCATATTCATGGACACACCGTTGTCTCTGTTACCGTTCTTCGCCATGATCACATTTCTGCCTGAACCCCCTCAGAACAACAGATTCGCCGCTGTAAAACCAAGTCCCACAACCAGCGCCAGCAAAATCGACTCCATACACCGGATCAAACCCGTGATCGTATCCCCGGAAAACATATCACGCAGCGAATTAGTAAACGCAATACCCGGAATCAGCAACATAATATTACCAATACTGATCAGATCCGCATGATGCCCCAGCCCGATCAGCACAGTAAGATTGGAAAGGACACCACCCGCTCCACAACACAAAAGCACCGTAAGCAGCGAATTCAGCGCCCCCCTTTTCACAAAAGCCTCAAACAACTTCAACGCAATACCGATCAACGCCGAAGCGATCATATCATTAAGATCCCCGCCAAAAAAAACAGAAAACGACCCGGAGATCACCGCATAGATCAAAATCTGCGTCCGAAAAGAATATCCCTTTTTATTCCGGATCACATCCAGCCGCCTCTGAATCTCCTCCGGCTTCGGTCGAAACTCACAGATAAATCTGGAAAGCTGATTCAGATCATCCAGCCTCCCCAGATCATTCGCCATCCCCGGCACCCGCCGCGTCTGCGTACAAATCCCGAAATCCTCACCATAAATCGTCGTCACAATACTGGAAGTAATGGAAAAAACATCCGCCCGGGAAGCACCATAAGCCAGGCAGATACGACGGATCGTATCCTCAACACGCCCAACTTCAGCACCACAGCAAAGAAGCTGCTCCCCAATCGTCATCGCATTATACAAATACTGCTC
>CABRZK010000345.1 GCA_902475415.1 uncultured Eubacterium sp. | reverse complement strand
CGTGCTGGAAAGAAGATCAAGGAAGAAAATCCGCTTACCACTACTAATCTTGATATCGGCTTCCGCGTTTTCAAAATAGACAGCAGTAATATGGAAGATGTCTACTACCGCCCTGCCGATTACAATCAGGGACAGATGGAACTGTTCGCTGACAATATCAAGCCGGATCGTACACCAGAAGATCTGCTCTTCCAGGTAATGCTCGACCTTGGTATTTTGCTCTCCTCTGACATTCAGGAAACAGAAATTGCTGGCAAGAAGGTGTTCTCTGTAGCGGATGGTTATCTGATTGCCTGCTTTGACAAGGATGTTACAGAAGAAACCGTCAAAGCCATTGCGCAGAAGCAGCCAGTTTATGCCGTATTCCGTGACAGCAGTATGGCGAGTGACAGCGTAGCCACAAACTTTGAGCAGATATTTGAAACCTATAGTCCGAGAACGCAAAGGAAGGTGCTGTAATGGCTGAGATGAAATTCAAATTTACCATACAGCCTTACCAGACCGAGGCTGTGGACAGCGTGGTAGGTGTATTTGCTGGTCAGCCTTTCAACGACCACTTCACCTACCGCCGCGATGTTGAAATCAAGCGAGATGTGACAAACTGGATGCCTTCTGATGAAGAACTGTACATGGGCTTTGCCAACGCTAAGGTACAGCTCGATTACGGTCAGCTTTTGGATAATATTCACCGTATCCAGGCTCGCAATAATATTAAGCTCTCCGATTCTCTGAAATCCGGAGGGCTGGGTGTATGCTCCCATGGAAACATTAAATTTGAAGCCTATTGAAAAAGCGAAAATCGACTGTGCCAGAAAGCTGTTTCACAATTTCTCCTCTGCAGATGTGGTTTACGACAGTGTGGACAGCTATCAGCACCTGTTAGATATTATGAACAAGCTATAAAATCGCATAAAAAATGCACACCCGCATAACGAAATATTCTGTTCATCGTTACGGATTAGATAAATCGTTATTCTTGTATCTACCTCTTCTGATAATTACCCTTGCACGAACTGTATCTATATTTCTGTTCTGAGTCAATTCGTCAATCTCATCTGCAATATTTTCCGCACCATCAAAGTCTTTCAATTCAAGCAAGGAATACATTTCCTCTGTTTTTTGTTTAATGATCGCACTTACCGAATCTGTTTCCATTTTGTCTTCCAAAATAGAATTGGAATCCATACCAAACATCCCCGTTGTTTGTACCACCTGAATATCCGATCCGTTCCTGGATAAAGCATAAACATTAAAATCGTGATCTACCTCCCCCAGGATCTGAGGTGAATGAGTAGTAATGATAAACTGAATATTAGGAAATGTTTTCTTTAACATGGAAATAACTTTCCGTTGCCAGGAAGTGTGCATATGAAGTTCCAATTCATCGATTAGAACCACACCATCTCCCTGAAGTGGATCATCCAATGACGGATTTGCAATCGCCAAGCGTCGTGCAATATCTCCAAATAAAGCCAGTGTGCATTTTTCTCCATCTGAAAGCTGCAAAACATCCAGATTTGTAACCATTTCATACAACTCTCTTATAAGGTCTGCATCTGCCTTTTGATCCACTCCATGATCACATCTACCACATATTTTTGCTCTGTTTCTGTCAGTTCTCTTCCCTTTGGAATGTGATGCCATTTTTCCAGACAACTGCGGCAGCAGGTACCGGTAGCGTGTTGCCCGATAAATACAGGATGACCTCTCATTGGCGTCTGTTTTCCGTCGTTTTTCGGCTCTGCAGGTGCCAACCGGTCACGGATAAAATCTGTGGCATGGCTTCGCACTGTATCCATACCTTTTTCTATTACATAATGCCTGTCATTAGCCTTTAATGTGAAACTGCTTCGGAATTTCGACTGGGAAAGGCGTTTCCAGAGGTTGCCTTCGTAGGCGGCCGGTGTTTCCGATACCATAGACGGCTGGATACTGTTTTTGTATACGATCATTTTTTCTTTTTGTGCTGAATTTGGTTTTTGCAAAGCTGTTCCGTCAGCCCCCACAGTTTCTTCTCCCTGGACCAGTTTTTTTGCCAGTGCCGCTGCCACAGCCCGCGACTCTTCACTTTCCGGCTGTAGCCGCTTCGCCAGCTTTGTATTTCTCCCTGCTGTTGTTTCATTGCGGATGGCATAAAAAATGGCTTTCCGCTCCCCGATCAATACCAGTATCTTCTTCGCCCTTGTAACACCTGTATAGAGAAGATTTCGTTGCAGCATTACAAAGTGACTCATGGTAAAGGGCATGACTACAATGGGATATTCGCTTCCCTGGGCTTTGTGGATGGTGACTGCATAAGCTAATGACAACTCATCCAGTTCCGTCACATCATAGACTACCTTTCGCCCATCAAAATCTACCGTCAGTTCCCGTTCTTCTGTATCCACTTTGCAGATAGTCCCAATATCCCCATTAAATACTTCTTTGTCATAATCGTTTCTGATCTGCATTACTTTATCATTCAACCGATACTGGGTACCACCCCGGCGCAGGCAGATATCTGTAGGATTCATGGCTTCCTGAAGTATCTGGTTTAGATTGACTG
>CABRZK010000344.1 GCA_902475415.1 uncultured Eubacterium sp. | reverse complement strand
CTCCGCCCACGTAGAGTCCTTTCTCCTGCAGCTTGGGTGACACCTTATTATATGCTTCCGCAAGGAAATAGTAAGGAATCGTTTCCAAATCCTCAACGGATTCCAACTTCAATTCCGTCAGAAGGGCCTCCACAATTGCGGTACCGTCATCCTCTGCCTCTTTTTTACCTTCTTCTATTACGCCGCTCTGGATAATCCCCTTATGGAATAAACCTTCTGCAGCCGGTGTATTCATCAGGGAATAAACTTTCATTCCACCACCGGACTGACCAAACAGGGTTACATTACCTGGATCTCCGCCAAAACTAGCAATATTGTCCTGAATCCAATGAAGGGCTGCGACCATATCTGCATTTCCCACATTAGCAGAATTGTAGTATTTTTCCCCATAAGCAGATAAATCAAGATATCCCAAAATATTCAGACGATGGTTCAATGACACGACAACCACATCTCCGTACTCACTCAGATGATCTCCCTCATACGCCACCTGTTCAATGGATGAGCCTGCAAAGAATCCACCTCCGTGCAACCATACCATAACCGGTTTTTTTGCTTCCGGATCCAGACTCTGTGTCCAAATATTCAGATACTGACAATTCTCATCCATTGGCCAGTAACGATGTGGGATCATAACCTCCATCAACGGATGATCCTGCATCAGCATAGGACACACATAACCGTAGGCCAGAGCATTTTTAATACCTTTCCATGGTTTTACCTCTCTGGGCATTTGAAAGCGATCAGCATCAGCATACTTGATGCCATGGAAAGTGTATGTAGAATTCATCTTAAATCCCCGTATCTTACCCGCCTTAGTCTGAACTACCGGTTCTGCCTTACTACAGTAAAAACAATCTCCCATTTTGTATTCCACCTTTCTTTAGTAATTTTATGTATATCTTATTTCATTACCATTTTGTCATTTTTTTGTTACCGTTTTATTACATCTCTATCTCCACATACAGTTTGCATATTGGTCTCTTCCTGTATTGCAGCCCGATACTGAGAGGGAGTCATATGATAATGCTTTTTAAACGCACGAAAAAAGTTTTCCGTATTTTCATATCCAATCTCTTTTCCGACTTCAGTCATCCTCTCATTTTCTAAACTTTTTCACCTCATTATACAATAATTGTTGATACCCATCTACTATAATCCCATACATTTCAGAATGATCCGAAGATTATGGACTGCACATCTTTGCACATCTCCGAGACACAGACGAGGTTTCTTATCTAAATGTCCTTTGTACCCGATTGCTCTGCCATCATCTAAAATAAAAGCAACTTCCTCATTGGCCGGGCATATCTTTGGCACAAAGCTTGCCGGATCATTGAAAAATGTTTTCATATCATTTGCCTGCATGTAGACTTTTTCCCCATCAACCAAAATCTCTCCATCCTTCATCTCGGCAGTATGTCCTTCACCCAGAGGTGCCATGACTGTATCCGGTCCTTCCGGATCAACCGTAAAGGAATTCCAGCGGGCTGCGAAAACCGGTGCAAATGGTACTTCCTGCACCATAATTACCTGCCCACGTTCATCAAACTCCGGCATAACTGTTCTCACAGCCTGAAGAATATTCATGGCCCTTCCTTTTCCTCCCGGCATAATCAAATCATTTCCGGCATGCATGGATTTCCAGGGTGTACTGCTGCCTCCGTTCCAATCAGTCATGATCAGACCTTCAAATCCCCATTCTCCGCGGGCAAGATCCGTACATAAGTCATAACTATCTGCTGTAGGAACACCGTTGATCAGATTGTAGGAACTCATGATAGACAACGGCTGAGATTCCTGAATAGCAATTTTATAGGGTTCCAGATAAATTTCCCTCAGTGCCCGCTGACCAATCACAGAATCCACAGCATTCCGATTCGTCTCCTGATTATTAGCTGCATAATGCTTAATGCATCCACCTCCTCCTGGCAGGCTCTGAAGGCCGCGTACCATTGCTGACGCCATCTTTCCAGATATGAGAGGATCTTCAGAAAAATATTCAAAATTTCGTCCGCACATAGGATCACGCTGAATATTCATTCCTGGTCCCAGAAGCAAATCAATCCGCATTGCCTGCATATCTGCTGCCATTCCGCATCCTACCTGTTCCAAAATTTCCGGATCAAAAGACTGAGCAAGAAGCGTACCCACCGGCCATGCCGTACAGTAATGGTATACCTGCCTCTTTTCCCCCGATTCCAGATCGGTTGCCTCAAACTGCTGTGTGATACGCACACCGCCCGGACCGTCTGCCAATACAATAGAAGAAACACCATAACTTTCCAGTGCGTGTGTTGTTTCCCCTGCCGCTCCAGGTACAGATTCCGAACTGGCTCCAATCACAGGATTGTTCTCATCCTGCACACCCCAGCCTGTACCACAGCAAAGATCCGCCAATTGTGCAGCATCAAGCTGTGCGGCAAATTCTTCCATTGACACTCTGCCCGAAGCCACATCATTCAGCTTCCATTCTTTCTTTTCCACATACCGTACTGTTTCGTAAGGCATAACCGGCTGATAGCTGGTATCTGTCGCATATGTAACCACCTTTTCATCGCTA
>CABRZK010000343.1 GCA_902475415.1 uncultured Eubacterium sp. | reverse complement strand
TCCGTCACGGTCTTTTTTAAACGGAATGGAACAACGCTCCGGATTATTGGAAGTTGAAAGTGCTGTCAGCGCTGTAAATCCGCCTACACCGATTGGTGTGATCGCATTTTCAGTACCGCCTGCCAACATCACGTCCGCTTCACCATACTGAATGGAACGGAATGCTTCACCAATGGAATGTGTACCTGTGGCACAGGCTGTTACCACGTTGATACTTTTTCCTTTTAATCCAAGCTGAATCGTTACATTTCCGGTTGCCATATTTGTGATCATCAGTGGAACCAGAAGCGGATTAATTCTGGAAGGTCCTTTTTCCAGCAGTTTTTTATGTTCACGCTCGATGGACTGTAAACTTCCGACACCGGAACCGATAGCACATCCGACACGGTACGGATCTTCTTTTGCCATGTCCAGACCGGCATTTTCAAATGCTTCTTTCGCTGCTGCTACTGCATACTGCGAAAATGGTTCCATTCTTCTGGCTGCTTTTTTATCCATGCGGTCTGCTGCAACGAATCCTTTTACTTCTGCTGCAACCTTCACCTTAAAATCTGTGGTATCAAAATATGTGATCTCACCGAATCCTGTTTTACCGGATTTCAGTCCTTCCCAGTATTCTTCTATATTTAAACCGATGGGATTGACGGTACCCATTCCTGTGACTACTACTCGTCTCATCTATCTGTCTCCTTTTCAAAATTGATGTATTGCTCGTTAGCGTTACATTTTGGATTGCTCTTATCATTCTATTTTTATTCAAAAAATCCTTTTTTCATATCATATAGCTTATCTGCCGACATATTGCGTCTGCCAAATCAGGGATTTTTACATTTACATCGCCATGCCGCCATCTACACAAATGACCTGTCCGGTAATGTAAGATGCTTTTTCTGATGCTAAAAATGCAACGGTATTGGCAATTTCTTCCGGTTTTCCATAACGACCGAACGGAATCTGAGCTTTTCCGGCTTCTTTTGCCGCTTCTGTCATCTGATCCAGCATTTCTGTCTCGATGAATCCAGGTGCAACTGCATTGACACGGATTCCACGACTTGCAAGTTCACGGGCCATGGATTTTGTCATTCCAATGACACCTGCTTTGGAAGCACAGTAGTTCATCTGTCCCGGATTTCCAAGAACACCGGATACGGAAGAAATATTGATGATGCTGCCACTTTTCTGCTTTAACATGTATCTTGCAATGTGACGCATTGTATTGAAACTTCCTTTCAGATTTGTATCGATGACTGCATCAAACTCATCTTCTTTCATCTTCATCAGAAGATTATCTTTTGTAATTCCGGCGTTGTTTACCAGAATATCAATGTGACCGAGTTTTTTATAAAGTGTCTTTATCATGTCTTCCACTGCTGCAAAATCTGCCACACTGCACTGCCAGGATTCCGCCTGACCACCGGCCTCAATAATAGTGCTTACAACTGCTTCTGCCGCCTCTTTTGATCCGTTATAATTTACAATGACATAAGCACCTTCCTGTGCCAGTGTCATGGCAATCTGTCTGCCGATTCCACGGCTTGCTCCGGTAACAATTGCCACCTTATCTGCTAATAATTTTTCCATACTGCCTCCTGCACTTAAGCTCCAAGTTCGCTTAATACACTGTCAAGATCCGTTACTTTATCTACATGATAAGCCGGAACTGTTTTATCTATTCGTTTCATAAATCCACAAAGGGATTTCTTTGGTCCAATCTCAATAAACGCCTCTACTCCGTCTGCAATCATGCGTTCTACGCTCTGCTGCCAGCGAACGGAAGAGGATATCTGTTTTTTCAGTAATTCCTTGACCTGTGACGGATCTGTTACATAATCTGCTGTCACATTTGTAATGTAAGGAACTGCAATTTCATGAATTTCTACATTTTCTAATTCTGCCGCAAGTTTTTCTCCTGCCGGCAATAACATGGCAGAATGAAACGGTCCGCTGACATTAAGCGGTGTACACCGTTTTGCGCCTGCCTCTTTTAACGCTGCTGCCGCGATATCGACAGCCTCCTTTTCACCTGTGATTACAATCTGTCCCGGACAGTTGTAATTTGCAATGGAAACAATTCCTTCGGTCTCTTCACAGATTTTTTCAATCACTTCTGTATCAGCTCCGAGAATTGCTGTCATGGCGCCTCCGGTCGGAACTGCCTCCTGCATATATTCCCCACGTTTTGCTACTACGCGGAATGCATCTTCCGGTGTCATCACTCCGGATGCAACCAGAGCTGCATATTCGCCCAGACTGAGTCCTGCATTTACCGCTGATTCCAGTCCTTTTTCACGCAATACACTCCAGATTGCAAGTTCATCTGCAAGCATTGCAATCTGTGTGTATTTTGTGATATTGATATTTTCATTTTCTTCAAAAAGAAGCTCTTTCATGTTGATACCGCTTACTTTTTCTGCCAGATCGATCATTTCTTTTGCACACGGGAAAGTCTCATAAAAATCTTTTCCCATGCCAACGTACTGTGACCCCTGACCGGGAAAAATAAACGCTATTTTTTTCATTTTGTTTATCGCTCCTTTTTCTTATATCAATCTCTTATCACGCTCTGACA
>CABRZK010000342.1 GCA_902475415.1 uncultured Eubacterium sp. | reverse complement strand
GGCTGCGGATTTTGACCCGGTGGAGCTGTACAAAGCACGGCAGGGCATCCGTCCTGCACAGGAAAAGGAGTCAGAAAAGCAGTTAGAGGATGCCATGCATGAGAAGCCATCTCTTATTATGCTGCTCGGTGCCAAACAGGAAACGTCTCGCCTGCTCGGAGATGACGCAGATGAGCGCCAGGTGCGGCAGATACTTATTCGTCGGCAACGGTCAGACCCGCAAAAGTCCAAACACTTCCAGCGCTAAGTGCTAAAAAATAAAAATGCACATTAGCCCTATTGACTTTTCCGCTCTAATCCGTTAGAATAGTACTAACAGATTAGAATGAAAGGCCGCTAGAATGAGTACACCAAAAGTTTTTGAAAGCGAATACCGTTTTTGCCTGATCCTTTGGGATCATGAACCCATCAAGAGCAGAGATTTAGCTCAGCTTTGTGCAGAGCAACTGGGCTGGAAGGTTACTACCACTTACACGGTAATAAAGCGTTTGTCAGAGCGTGGCGTGATAAAGAATGAGAATACGATTGTTTCTTCGCTGGTATCCAAGGAGCAGATACAGACAGCTGAAATTGAAGAATTGGTTGAGAAGAAATTTGCCGGTTCGATTCCAGCTTTTTTGACCGCATTTACCAAAAGCCAACAGCTCACGGCAGATGAAATTCAAGAGATGCAGCAGATGATCGACCGTTTTCGGAAGGAGCATCCGGATGACTGAATTGTTTATGAAGCTGCTTAATATGAGCATCAATGCCGGATGGCTCGTACTGGCTGTCCTACTTGTTCGCATCATATTCCGCAAGGCTCCCAAATGGCTGTTTCCCTTATTGTGGAGCTTTGTTGGGATCCGGCTTCTCATGCCAAACGCATTGGAAAGTCGCTTGAGTATCATTCCCAATATAAGCAGCTTTTCGGCATCTGCACATGGAATGCTTTCTGCTGAAAGCTTCGCTGCTCCTGTTCCTTATGTTGGAATCGTCTGGTGTACTGGTATGGCAGCAATGCTTCTGTTTGAAGCGTTAAGCTATATACATCTCCGCAGCAAAGTGAAAACTGCTGTCCGGCTCTCGGCAAATGTGTATCAAAGCGAGCATGTGAATGCTCCGTTTATTCTTGGCCTGTTTGCGCCGCGCATCTATATTCCGTTCCATATAAAGAGCAAGGAATTGGATAGCATAATTGCACATGAACGTGCGCATATAAAACGCCGCGATCATTGGCTAAAGCCCATTGCGTTCTTAATTCTTTCTCTTCATTGGTTCAATCCTTTGATTTGGATTGCGTATTATTTCCTTTGTAAGGATATTGAGTTGGCATGTGACGAATACGCTATCAAGGATATGAGTGATTCTCAGCGCGCTGCGTATTCGCAGACGTTGCTCTCCTGCACTGCAAACCAGCGTATTTTTGCGGCCTGCCCGCTGGCCTTTGGCAGTAAGAATGTGAAAACACGAATCCGTGCTGTACTTTCTTATCGAAAGCCTCATACTTGGATCATAACCGTGACCGCGATACTTGTTTTGGCAGTTGTCGCCTGTTTTATGACAAACCCGAGACAATCAAAAGAAAGTACTGCTCAGGGTAGCAACTATATTGATCTAAATCAGCCTCCAATATTGGACGTGATTCAAAATGGACAAACTATTTCGGATAGAAGTAGTAGCGAAGATCGGCAACGTGAAGTAGAGCTTGAGAGCGCTTTGTTGGGAGAAGCGATAAAGAAGCAAGAGTCTCTTGCTCAAATTCAAAACAACTGATTTTTACAGATGAAAAGGTCTACGTTATAGGATATTGCATCCTGCCCCAGTCTGTTTTCCCGGTTCTGACAGATAAGTAAGTGACAGCTGAGCAGCGGCATGGGTGAATATTTCACCCATGCCGCTGCTTGCATTATTGGAGTGCAGTTAAATGATCGTTTTCTTCTACGAAAAGGTGCGCTTAAAGCGCGGCGTTTGGCAGACGGTGAGCATTGTATTGCTGATAGCTTTCCTTTGTGCATTTTTTACTCTCTTTGATGGATTCATTTGCCAGAAAGAACAGGATATGGAGAGCGCCTACGCAGTGATTCCCGTAACTGTCGTCGTATCCAATCTTACTGGCACGAAAACCGATGACCTGAAAATTACAGACTATATTATCAACTACTTTCTCTCTGACAAATATGCCTATGGCGGGGAGCTTCAGGAAAAAGCATTTTCCTCCTATGTGAAGGATGTTTGCCTGAAAGCATCTGTCTATTACAGTCAAGGGACGGGTTTTTCGAGTCGGCAAAAGCTGATTGGCATTACTTCTGTTGATGCCGCATCGGAATTGGCACCCGTTTCAGGAAATTCGATTACTTATTTTGAGGGATATGACGAATCAATTTTTACCTCAAATAAAGCGGTGTGTCTCGTTTCAACCGCAGCGGCAGAAGAACTGTCGCAAGATACCGATAATAGTGGTAATGTCATATTGACGGTTCAGATGTCGCCTGCTGCGACCGGTGAAGCTTCCACACAGATTTCGCTCGAAATTGCTGGGACGTATTCGTCGAAATCTCAAACGATCTATTGCCCATTCAGCTGCGTTGCCGCAGTA
>CABRZK010000341.1 GCA_902475415.1 uncultured Eubacterium sp. | reverse complement strand
CTTTCTGTTTATTACCTCCCGACAGATACTGCACATCCTGGGTAATCGAATAACATTTAATCGAAAGAGCCTCTTTCTGTTTATTGACATACTCCGTACACTCTTTCGGATTCAGCAAAATTCCTTTTTCAATTTTGTCATACCCGGCTGCCAGAATGTTGTCTTTGATGCTTTCCGCAAGAACCAGTGCCTCCTGATCACGGTTTTTGGATACATAACCATATCCATGCAATAATGCACATCTTGGAGATGTAATCTCATCTCCTGTTCTCATATCCGTTACTTTACCTTCTAATATTTTTTCTTCTCCGAATAAAGCTCTGCCAAGTTCATGCATACCACAATGAGATAATCCGCCAATACCAAGAACCTCTCCTTTATGTAATTCCATGGAAAAATTCATAAGCATTCCCGTTCCCGTGGTTACATTTTCCATTTTTAATACCACTTCGTCACTGACAGGTGTCCCATAATCACTTCGATAATAGTCTCCCTGCATCTCACGACCTACCATGTATTTTTTGATATCATCCTCATTCATTTCTTCTTTCGAAAGTGTCGTGATAAGTTCTCCGTCACGAAGTACCGTAAGGGTATCACAGGTAGCCATCAATTCATCCAGATCATGAGAAATAAAAACAACTGCCTTATTTTCATCTCTCATTTTTCTCATAATTCCATAGATGATGTCACGGCCTTTCTGTGACAAAGCTGTAGTCGTCTCATCCACCACCAGCATTTCCGGCTGCTGATACACTGTTTTTGCAATCTCTACCAACTTGCGGTCCTGCATATTCAATGAATCAATAGGAGCTCCCGGATCCACACCATCAAATCCGATGGCATCCAGCGCTTTTTTGGCTTCCTCATTCATTGCTTTTTTATTTATAATTCCAAATTTCGAAAATTTTTTCTCATTTCCAAGAAAGATATTCTGTGCCACAGAAATACCGGAAACAGTACCCTGCTCCTGCACGATCATTCCTATTCCACAGGCTGCACCTTCAATCATTGTTGACGGTTTATGCGGCTGTCCTTTGAAAAACATCTCACCGCTGGTTGCCGGCTGCATACCGGCTGCAATCGATGTGATCGTCGATTTACCCGAGCCGTTTTCTCCGATCAGTCCGGTAATCTCACCGCGATAAACTTTAAAATCAACATTATCTAACGCCACAGTAGGACCAAAATGTTTTGTTAATTTCTTTGCCTCAAACAGCAATTCCCTTTCCATACAATTCTCCTAACTACTTTTATGTACGCTCATAATCTTTTTGCTAAAACTCCAAAGACCTTTAAATTCGGTTCCACAATTTTCAATATCTGAAAAAAATTCCCGGAATATGGCACCGGAGGCGGTGGGTATTCCGGGAATCGTCTCGACATTACTAAGCTAATTTACTTTTTTTACTTTTTCACAATAGATACTATTTCATGCAGTTGTCTAATGTTTTTTCAAGATAGAAGTTATTAATATCCTCCTGTGTCACACCGTCTGTAAAGTCACAGAGAATCTCTGTCATATCTTCTGCTGTTACATAATAATTCCCTTCCTCATGGAAATCATAGATTGCGTTGTATGTATCTGCATCTTCGATCACCCATCTCTCGATTTCGCATGGGAGATATCCTTTATCACCTTTTACAACATCAGCATGTCCTGTTACTGCATTCATAATCATCGGGAATGCCTGTCCTGTTACAATCTCAGGGCACTCATATAATTCCATGGAGATCATACCCTCGTCAAACAGATCTGATAAAGAACCATCTACACCACCAACGCCGGCGATCTTGACATCTGTTTTTCCTGCGTCAGACAATGGCTGAGCCCATACTTCAAATCCGGAGAAAGAACAAGCTACTGCATCGTAATCTTTTGAAATCGCATTGGACTGAGCGGCTGCGAAATCATCTGTGCCC
This sequence comes from uncultured Eubacterium sp., assembly GCA_902475415.1. Classification (GTDB taxonomy): domain Bacteria; phylum Bacillota; class Clostridia; order Lachnospirales; family Lachnospiraceae; genus Eubacterium_I. Next base: position 660 of record CABRZK010000341.1, on the reverse strand, counting down.
GGCCATCCGGCAATGTTGTCCTGTTTCTCATCCCAGGTGATCTTTTTACCATCTGCCTGTGCCGCAGCGATACCATCTTTGAATCCTTCCAAACGATCAATGAACATCTGGATACCTATCTCTGCTCCACCGGAACAATATACAACATGTGTTGCACCCTGCTCAGCAAGTTTTGTAGCCATAGAATAACCGATCAGATAATCGCCACCTTTGGCAGCATCAATAGAAGCATCGGTAGAAACCGGTTCAAATCCGCCAAGGTAATATTCGTTATCTGCATATTTCTCATCCAGACCACGCTCGCAGCCCCAGTAGTACATCTTATTCTCTGTAACTTTATCTACAATTGTTTCTCCAGAACAGTTATATCCGCCAATATATCCTACACAGCCTGCGGATGCACAGGACTCTGCAAATGCAAGCTCGTCTTCTGCATTGGAGATACTTTCTGAGAACATGAACTCTACATTATAGTAATCTTCCAGATCTTTGAAGTAGTCCATGTAAGCAATAACTGTTGTATCAGTTGTGTCATACACCTCAACACCGATTTTTACCGTATCTGCCGGCCAGGATCCATCCAGTTTTGTGTCAGATGCATCTGATGTATTGCCCTCTTCCTGTGTTGCTGAATTGTTTGAATTTGATGCTCCCTTATCC
>CABRZK010000340.1 GCA_902475415.1 uncultured Eubacterium sp. | reverse complement strand
GTGACAATCCACAGTGGCTGGTGATCGATCTTTCCGCAGCGACAACAAACGTTGAATCGATCAATATTTATTTTAATTTGAAGGCATGGAGTACAGAATATCAGATCCAGACCAGTGATTCCAACGGGGCAGATGCCAACTGGGAAACGGTTTATGAACTGTCGCGTGACAGTGCAAATGTACAGAGAAACGATCCAGATGTGATCAATGCCTCGGATCTGAGTAAGGCAGAATTAAAACGATATGTACGTTTCTATTTTAAAAAAGGAAATATCAATGGCTGGAAATGTATTTCCGTGCGTGAGATCGAGATCATGGGAACACAGTCCGGAATGATTGAGACGGCAGCTTCTGTATTGAAGAACCTGTCCGGCTTGACTGTGGAAGCAAATGAGGAAGAACTGGTGATTCCAAATACTTCTGAACAGTATGATATTTCCATATATGGAAGTGAGCTGGATCAGTTGCTCACGGAAGATGGAAAAGCATCTGCAATGAGAATTGGTGACCGCTCTTTTAATGTTATTTTAAAAGCGACCAATAAAAATGACCCGCAGGATACAGCAAAGAAAAATGTGACGGTAACTGTCAAAGGCAACACGGACAAGTATCCGGAACTGTTCAAAAAAGTGAGCAATCCAAATCCAATGCCAAAAGTCCTGCCGACCATTCAGGAATGGTATGGCTACGAAGGCAATTTTAAACTGACAGAGCAGTCCAGGATCGTGGTAAATGATGCGGCTGGGGTTGATGCGGAAGAAGCGGCAAAAGAAATGCAGAGTGATATCCACGATATCTGTGGTCTAGATCTGGAGATTGTAAAAGGAACAAGCGCCGGCACAAACGATATTTATCTGGAATCACAGACAGAAGATGTCTATGATGTCGGAAAAGAAGGTTATCTGATGGTTAATGGCGATGCTGGACTGAAAATTTATTCTTCCACCAAAACAGGCCTTCTTTACGGTACTGTGACCGTAGAACAGATCCTTTATCAGGACAGTGAACATGCAAATGTGCCAAAAGGTGTGATTCGTGATTATCCGGCATATGAGATGCGAGGCGTGATGTTTGACATTGCCCGTATCCCTACAAGAATATCATTCCTGAATGATTATACAAAAATCATGAAATGGTACAAACTGAATGAGATGCAGCTTCATATCAATGATAATCAGTGGTCAGATCCGGCGTATTCTGCAAAATATGAGGATTGGGCAGATACCGAGGCTTCTCACAGACTGGAATCAGAACTTTTTCCGTCTCTTGCAACACAAAAGTCCAAATTTGTAAAAACAGGAGACAGTGAGGATCGCTATGACTACTATTATAATGTACATACCGGTAAAAGCGGTGAGCTTTACTATACAAAAGAAGAATTCTGCAAAATGAACGAAAAAGCAAAGGCATGCGGTATTCAGGTTGTAGCGGAGTTAGATACACCGGGACATTCCGCAGCTTACACCAAATATGTTCATGACCATCAGGAAGAAGTGATCAAATCACTTGTAAAATACGGCTATCTGAAGGCGGCAGATTATCTGAACGCAGACGGAAATGTAAAACAGGGAGCTTCTTTCTACATTCACAACCCTGGAAACTGGGAACTCCTGGCACTGGATGATCAGAGCAGCAATGCACAGATCAGACAGAATGCGATCAATGCAAGAATCTTTATGAAAGCACTGTTTGATGAATATCTCGGAGGAATTGATGGAATTGATGCGGTTTTTGATGCAAAAAATGTCAACGCAGGTGTTGATGAATACTGGGACAGAACCGATGCAAATAAAGAAGCTTTCCGCCGTTACATGAATGAGATGTACAGCTATCTGCATGATAAGTATGATGTCGAAGTGGAAATGTGGGGAGCGATGGAAGTCTTAAAGGGAAATACAAAGGTAAATAATAATATTATCCTGAATATGTGGTCTGCTACAGAGGACAGTCCGAGTGCGAGACTGGCAGAAGGCTTCCGTCTTATCAATGTACCGCAGACATATCTTTATAATACACCTGGACGTTAACACAAAGATATGATCCAGGAAAATAATCTTTTCTATAACTGGGATCCGTCTGTGTTCAGCGGCGGAGTGAAGACGGATAAAGGTGATCCGCAGGTACTTGGAGCCAAGACAGCACTCTGGGGCGATGAGAACCGCGAGGGTATCACAGAAGCCGATCTGAATGAGCGTTATCTGCGTGCGGTAGCCATGGTATCACAGAAAACCTGGGGCAGCAATAAAGAAACAAGTTTTGTAAACTATGAGCAGACCTTTGATGCATTACGCGAGGGACCTGGAACTGCTATTTCCTATGATGTGGAAAGTGTTTCAGATGTAGTGCTGGACTATGATTTTGCAAACTTATCCGCGGATGGAGAAATCATTTATGATACCAGCGGGAATGCTTACAACGGACAGGTGAGCGGTGGAGAAAAAGCAGAAAAAGACGGCGAAACCTATCTGAAATTTGATGGCAATACGGTTATCCGTACACCACTGACGACACTTGGTTATCCATATACGATGAGTTTTGATGTATATCTGGACGGTACAGAAAAGAATACGAAAGAATCCTCTCTGTTC
>CABRZK010000339.1 GCA_902475415.1 uncultured Eubacterium sp. | reverse complement strand
TTTTGTGCCTCTTGTAATTTTTACCCTATCACACTCTTTTTCCAGTTTCAATCTGTGTGTCGTGTATAGCAAATATAGGCGTGAATGGCAAAGCAATGTCGTAAATGTCAAATTTTCATTCAGACTTTCCACGAAATTTGACATTCTATCCATAATCCACTATAATGAAGATTACCAGACGGAACAGAAGCATGATTTCTGTTCCGTATATATGTAAAGCAGACATTCACCCACCGCTTAGTGCTCTGCACACTTGAAGCGGTGGAATGTTTCTCTGCGTTCAAATTAGATTACAGGAAGTGATAAAATGAAGATTGCGATTTGTGATGATGAATACATTACTGCTGAATATTATTATGAACAGATAGAGCGGATTTTTAAGGAATATTCGACGGAATGTGAGATTGAGCTTTTTACGGACAGCGGAAAACTCCTCACTTCTTTATATGAAGGAAAACGCTGGGATATCTGTTTTCTTGATATCGATATGCCGCTGATTGATGGACTGAGTCTCGGACAGAAACTGCGTGAGCTGGATATGGACTGTTATCTGATCTATGTTTCCATCCACCGCGAATATGTTTATGAATCCTTCAAGGCAAGACCATTCCGTTTTATCCCAAAGGACGAGTTTCAGTCAGAGATTTCCGGCTGTATCGCAGATATCCTTGCGGACTGCCATGCAGAGTCCGAACAGGATTATGTGACATTTGAGAACCGTACTTCGATGTACCGTTTCCGGATTGATGATATTATTTACGTGCAGAGTATCGATAAATATGTGACGCTTTTTCTTAGCGGGGATCAGCAAAGTGAAGCAATCCGTTTTAAAATGTCTGACATGGAGAAGCAGCTTCATCCTTACGGTTTTATCCGTATCCACAAAAGCTACCTGGTCAATTACCGTTATATCAAAAATATCCAGACAACCTGTGTCGTTCTGGACAGCAAAAAGCAGCTCCCGGTCAGCCGCTATCGTCTGGATGACATCAAAGTAGAATTTCGGAGGCTGACGTTATGATGCCTGAATTTTCCCTTGGAACGATCATCAAGATCTTCTCTCTTTTACTTGAAGTTTTTTTAGGACAGCTGATGCTCTGTAAAATCCTCACACCAAAAACATTTCGTCTGAGGATCCCCTGCATAACCGGCATTTTTTGCATCCATGCGATTTTTCTTCTGATTGAAGAATATTATCTGCCAAAGTTGTATGGCGATGTCTTCTGGCTCTATATACTTTTACATGCCATTTTTTTAATATTATTTGCTTTTGTGATATGCGAGGGAAGGGCCAGCTTTAAATTCTTTCTGCCTTTGATCTATATTTCAATTCTGCTCTTATGCCGCTTTCCGTTCAGCATCCTGTTGAATCTGCTTTCCCATATTCTGCCGGACAGTATTATATTTACGCTTCGTTCTTATAATAAATCTCTTCTGCCAAGCATTCTGCTTGTTTTGTGCGGATGCTTTTTTATCCGTTTCCGACCGAATACAAAACAAAATTATCCGTTTTCCTATTATATGGTCATGATCCTGAATCCGATTTTAAATTCCTGCACCGTCATGATGCTGAAAAATTATTTTGATGCTGTCAGCGGCGTGATCAATTACATCGGAACCTTCTCTCTGGTGAGCGAGTTGCTTCTATATTATATGGTATGGCAGATGACCAGCGAATACAGCAGCCGCATCCAGCTTCAGCTGATCAACCAGCAGAATGATTATCAAAAGCAGCATATGAAAGATCTGAATACGATTGTGACAGAATACCACCACCTGCGGCATGACACGAAAAATCATTTTGCCTGCATGGATCGTCTGCTCAGCCAGAACAAATACGATGCCCTGAAAGAATATTTTTACAATCTTTCCAAAGAGATTTATGCACTCGACAATCAGATTGAGACCGGAAATGAGATTGTCAACCAGGTGATCAACCTTAAATACGCCACGGCTCATAAGTATCAGATCCCGATGGATATTCAGATCGTACTGCCGCCACATCTGTCGATCCCCGATCACCATCTCTGTTCTCTTGTTGCGAATCTTCTGGACAATGCGATCGAAGCATCCAGAAAAATTGAAGATCCGAAAATTGTGATTGAAATGAAAATGGTCAAGGATTATCTCTCCCTGACCATTCGAAACAAAATGGATCCTTCCATGCAAGACAAGGCACTTACCATCCGCACGACCAAGGCGGATAAAAAGCAGCATGGGCTTGGCCGTCAGATCATCGATGATATCGTCCGCCGTTACAACGGAATCTCCACCAGAGAAATCAAAGACGGATGGTATATCGCCAGTGTGATGCTGGAACTTGGGGCAGAATGATCTGCCCCGTTTTTTTGCGTTCCTTTTCTTTAAACGAGGTTGGTATATCCCATCAGGGATTCATCTACCGCCTTGGCCGCTTCCCTTCCTTCGTGGATCGCCCAGACAACCAGAGACTGTCCCCGGTGCATATCACCTGCCGTAAAGACATTCTTTACGGAAGTCTGATATTTCTCTGCTTCCGTTGCCACGTTCGTACGCGGTGTCAGATCTACTTTAAAGGCATCGGTCACATATTTCTGTGAGCCAAGAAAA
>CABRZK010000338.1 GCA_902475415.1 uncultured Eubacterium sp. | reverse complement strand
AGCGCAATGTTAATCGCTGCACTTCTCAATGTTCCGAGAGTATACTGGATTGGTATTGCCGCAATGTCCGTTCTGATACCATTTCGTAAAGATGTCGAATATCGCACAAAGCATCGTGTTTTAGGCAATATATTAGGCAGTGCAATCTTTTTTATTTCATATTTGATTTTGCCGGAAGAAATTCGTCCTTGCCTTGGAATTATTGGAGGAATCGGAACCGGATTCTCTGCCAGCTATGTATGGCAATCTGCATTTAATGCATTCAGCGCAATTACAGTGGCTGTACCAACTTTTGGTCTTGCTTATGCAGTTTTACTTCGTATTTTTACAAATGTATTTGGCTCAATTTATATGTGGCTGTTTAATCGGGTATTTGACCCATTTCTTCTTTTTATCAATCAGATATTTGAAAGACCAAAACGCATAACCACTACCTCTTAAGGAGTCAAACAAAAAGGGTCTGCTACAGTACGCACATACTGCAGTAGACCCTTTATTTCATCATTCTCTTAAATCACACTTCCATCTCTGAAAGTAACCGTTTTTTCTCCGTTCTCATAAACCGTGATGTAATCAACCAATGAACCCCAAAGGTCGCTATCGAATTCAGTCACCTGTCCGTTTAAGGATTCCAGCGTTTCCTGAAAGTGGCGGAGATTCTGTCCTCGTGTTTCTATTTCTTCAATCCGCATGGCCAATTCGTCATGCTTTTTCTTTGCCGCCTCAAATCGTGCGGAAAGGACATCATTTTTCTGCCGGTACTCCTCCTGGTCGAGTGCGATACGAGCATTCTCCAGCATTGCCGCCTGAACCATATCCGCAACAAGGGACATTTCCCCGGCATATTTTTCTTTTTCGGCTTCCAGTTCTGATGTATCAGTCAGCTTATCACAAATCAGCTTTACGTTTTCTATCAGTTCATCCCGATTGGCAAGCAGCTTATTCAGGCTTTTCAGGAACACAGTCTTTACTTCCTCTTCCATGATGTGCGGTGTAGTACAGCGCTCATCGTTATATTTGTTGTTGCAGCGGTAGATAACTTTACGGTACTGGTCGGTGGAGTGCCAGACCTTTGCACCATACCATCCCCCGCATTCACCGCACTTAATTTTACTTGAAAAGATACTGACACCGCTATAGCGTGATGCTCCTGTCTTTCTGCGCTCCATTTCCTGCTGAACCATATCAAATACTGCAGGATCGATAATGGCTTCATGGTCATCTTCGATATAATACATCGGTATTTCACCACAGTTTTTCTTTGTCTTTTTAGTCAGAAAGTCCACAGTAAATTCTTTCTGAAGGAGTGCGTCACCTTTGTACTTTTCATTTGTCAGAATACGGCGGATTGTAGTTGCATTCCACTTATCTTTTCCGCCGGGCGTTTTAATGCCTTTCTCTGTTAAATGAATAGCAATCGTATGCGGTGTCATGCCTTCAAGAAACAGACGGTATATCAGCTTTACAATTTCAGCCTGTTCCGGGTTCACAACCATTTTTCCATCGGAGCCTTTGTCATATCCGAGGAACCGGCTGTAGGCAACACTAACCTTACCATCGGCAAAACGCTTTCTGTGTCCCCAGGTTACATTCTCTGAAATAGAACGTGCTTCTTCCTGGCTTATACTCGAGCAGTTCTCCTTTGCCGTCAAACGTCCAGATATTCTCCTTTTCAAAATAACACTCTACGTTATTTTCTTTCAGAAGCCGGATAGTTGTCAGGCTGTCAACGGTATTTCTTGCAAAACGGCTCACACTTTTTGTTATGATAAGGTCAATTTTTCCTGCCATTGCGTCCGATATCATTCTCTGAAAGCCCTCTCTGCGTTTGGTGGAACAACCGCTGATACCCTCATCAGTGTACACCCCAACAAACTCCCAGTCCTCACGTCCTTTTATGTATTCAGTGTAATAGCTTATCTGAGCAGCGTATGAAGTTAACTGTTCTTCGCTGTCAGTTGACACACGAGCATAGGCAGCAACCTTACGCTTGACAGGTGCATCAATCGGTGCTGATGTGTATCGGCTGATTGATGCAGGTATTTTCGTTATTTTTGGCATTTTTTCCTCCTTGGTATTGGCCAATGCTCCGTTACAGAATGACCATCTCGAAAATAGAACTTCAGTCTGTCTTCTTCCACATCGATATGGTCAATTCTCCGTTCAAACTCCTCTTCATTAAATGCATCAATGCTGAGAACCTGTGCTGCCATAGTACGCAGCAAATCATCACGAAGACTTGCGGAATTACATCCTTTATGTTCCGAACATCTCCAGTGACTAACTTTGTCGCCATTTGCAGAGGTGCGTGTGCCTTTCCGGAAATTACATCCGCACCTTACGCATTTAATCACTTTTGAGAAACAAGTCATATCCGCCCGATTCGGTCTTTTTCCATTTCTGCGTTTCAAGGAAGTTGCAGCCCTTCGTTCTTCCGTCCAGCAGTCCTGATGTCCTGTGTTTTTACACGCTTCCGTTACAACTGTTCCATCTTTCAGATGAAACTCTAATGTTTCACGCTTCGGAACGTAAATAACATCCACACGTTCAAGAAAAACAGACTCATCAAATTCCTGCAATCCAAGTACTTTTG
>CABRZK010000337.1 GCA_902475415.1 uncultured Eubacterium sp. | reverse complement strand
ATGTAGAGCCGGGCAATATCAAAGCAGAATATCTGCTCCCGACCATCATCGGTGACATGCTCTCCAAAGGGGAAGTGTCTGTCAAAGTACTGGAGACACAGGATAAATGGTTTGGTGTTACCTATCAGGAAGATCGTCAGACTGTTGTAGATGCTTTTGCAGATCTGATCGCAAATGGCGTATATAAGACACCGCTGTTCTGATCACTGTCAGTCGATACAAAAACATTTGATTCTGAAAAGAAGATGTCAGCTTGTGCTATCCGGAATCATTGTATAAAATCTTATGTATGTTCGATTTGGAATATTAACATAAAATTATAATAAAATCTCTTGTATTTACAGAATAATGACTGTAAATATAAGAGATTTTTTTGTTGAAATTCAGATGTTAATTTTGAAAATGAGATTATATATAGGATAAAAAATAAAATGAATAATTTGAACCTGTTTCTGCCACACTAAGGATGTATAGAAGAGATGTGCAGAAGGTATGTCATACGTTGCGTGATGCGCATCTCGCAGTAAGAATGCCAGGGGTGTTCTTGAACAAAAAGGTATGTCTGAACTGATATCAGATTTTTGGGGAGAGAAAAATCGCTGGAATAAAATGAGGTGGCAGATTATGGTTGCACAGGTTGGAAAACAGAGTATTCAATTTGAAGATTCTCCCTGGATCATCAGCAGTGGCTGTGTGGCAGGGACAAAGGAAGCAGAAGGTCCTATTGGACATGAGATAGACCTGGTAGGAGAAGATGATAATTTTGGCTGTGATATCTGGGAGAAGGCAGAAAGTACATTACAGAAAGAGGCTTTGACGGTTGCGTTGGGAAAGGCTGGAATGGATGCAAAGGAGCTGCGTTATCTGTTTGCAGGAGATCTGCTTGGACAGTCCATGGCTTCTTCTTTTGGCTTACAGCAGTTTGATATCCCGTTGTTTGGACTGTATGGAGCCTGTTCGACAGCTGGGGAATCGTTGGCTCTGGCGGCTATAACAGTGGCTGCAGGATATGCAGATCTGGTGGGAGCAGTGACTTCCAGTCATTTTGCCAGTGCGGAAAAGCAGTTTCGCTTTCCCCTGGAATATGCCAATCAAAGGCCCTTATGTACTACCTGGACGGTTACCGGATCTGGAGCCTTTATACTTGGCAGCTCGCCGGACAGAATTCGCAGACAGCACCAGACACTGCCTGTGCAGCAGAACACAGACAGGAAGGAAGAAAAGAAGACTGAAATAGGGAAGATTCAGACAGAAACAGAAACGAGAACGAAGGATTATGGTGTCAGAGTCACAGGAATCACGCCGGGTAAGATTGTAGACTACGGGGTGAGAGATTCTATGAATATGGGAGCGGCCATGGCGCCGGCAGCGGCATCCTGTATACAGTCACATCTGGAGGATTTTTCCAGAAGTCCGTCTTATTACGACAAAATCATTACCGGAGATCTGGGGGCGGTTGGTCGTGAAATACTGATTGATTTTCTCAGACAAAAAAATATTGATATCGGTTGTGTGCATACCGACTGCGGTCTTGAAATTTTTGACAATGAAAGACAGGGAACCGGAAGCGGAGGAAGTGGCTGTGGCTGTGCGGCAGTGACACTGAGTGCACATTTTCTGCCGATGTTACAGCGTGGAGAGCTGAGGCGCGTGTTATTTGTGCCGACGGGAGCATTGTTGTCCAAAATCAGTTTTAATGAGGGTGAAAATGTGCCTGGAATCGCACATGCAGTGGTACTGGAATCATCACAACTATGAGGTACAGAAGTGTACTGGTAAAACGGAAAGGAAGAAACAATGGATTATGTAAATGCATTCTGGGTGGGAGGACTGATCTGTGCATTGGTGCAGATTTTACTGGATAAGACGAAATTATTGCCGGGCCGGGTGATGGTTCTCCTGGTATGTTCCGGGGCGGTATTGGGGGCGGTGGGTATCTACGATCCTTTTTCAAAATTTGCGGGAGCAGGAGCAAATGTACCGTTGCTCGGTTTTGGCAATACTTTGTGGAAAGGAATGAAAGCGGCTGTTGATGAAAACGGTTTTATTGGACTATTTACCGGGGGATTTACAGCCTGTGCAGCTGGTGTATCAGCAGCTTTGATCTTTGGATACCTGGCATCCTGGATTTTTAATTCTAAAATGCGAAAATAAGGATGATTGCTTTCAATAAGGATAGTTGTTTTTGCGTTTCCGTTGTAGGGGAAAATCATATTTTGTATCGCAGGATGTATAAATTATGCAGCATTGTATCATATTAACCATACAGAAATGATTATTGAAGAAAAAGGAGAGACAGCAACATGAAAAAGATCAGACAGATTGCATTTGTTCTTGTGCTGGCGTTAAGCCTGACGACATTTGCAGCATGTGGAAAAAATAATAAGGATGTGAATAACGGGACAGATCATACTGGTGTCACAGAAAATGGAGCTACAACAGGGGATAGTGCTACAGAAAATGGTGTTACAGATGGAAATCGAACTGACACAACTGACCGGGCAGATTCAGACAGAGCAGATGGAGAAACTGCAGGTGACCGCATGGAAAATGCCAAAGATAATATGAAAGATGCGGCAGAAGATACTGGGGATGCAATCCGAAATACCGG
>CABRZK010000336.1 GCA_902475415.1 uncultured Eubacterium sp. | reverse complement strand
CAGATATGAAGAAAATCAAGGATCTCAAGGGAAATCCGCTGTTACTGTTTGTTAATGCATGGAGTGTTGGTATGACACTGGATCGAAATGAAGGTCTGATTCTGTCTGAGTTTGGATCTAATTAGTGCCAGTACAGCGATTCCTGAATCAGTATCATATATCATTCGTAAAAATATTCAGCGTACTATATGATACTCGTTTAAGAAACGTACTAGATGTATAAAATTTTTACGGAGGAAAAGAAAATGGAAATTCTCGAAGTTACAGTTGAAAATTTTGATGAAAAAGTATTAAACAGTGAGAAGCCGGTAATGCTTGACTTCTGGGCAACCTGGTGTGGACCGTGTCAGATGCAGGCACCAATCTTTCATACTTTCGCAGAGAAAAATGCCGATGTTGCGGTATTTGGCAAAGTAAACGTAGATGAGCAGATGGAACTGGCCCGTGAGTTTGAAGTAGCCAGCATACCGACGATTCTTGTGATCAAAAATGGTGAGGTAGCATATCGTGCGGTTGGATTACAGAATGAGGATGAACTGCAGAAAGCATTAGCATAAATGTAATATTGGAATTTCGCTGTCCGGTTTTATGCCGGGCAGTTTTTTTCTTTTGGATAAGTTTTCTACATTTATATATTTTGCGGTGGAAATAGAGTGTTGAATATGAAGGATTGTGTATAGCGTAAAAAATATTTAGAAAAAACAGAATGTATTTCTATGTGACAGGAAGCGGGGAGAATGTTATAATCGGGATTGACTTTTGGAGGTATTTATAATATGATAGGAACAGACAACGAACAAATGTTCACTTTGCATAAAAATCGAACAAATGAAATAAATAATGAAAGATTTGACAGATGTCTGTTCAGATAAGGAGAGTAAAACATGGCAAAAAATGATAAAATGGAAGCTCAGAAAGAAGCAAAATTAAAAGCACTGGATGAGGCGATTGCACATATTGAGAAGCAGTACGGAAAAGGATCTGTAATGAAACTGGGAGATCCGAGTGTGCATATGAATGTGGAGACAATTCCGACAGGTTGTTTAAGCCTTGATATTGCACTGGGACTTGGTGGTGTGCCAAGAGGACGTATCATTGAGGTGTATGGACCGGAATCCAGTGGTAAGACGACGGTTGCACTGCATATGGTAGCAGAAGTACAGAAACGGGGAGGTATTGCAGGTTTCATCGATGCTGAGCATGCTCTGGATCCGGCTTATGCCAAGAATATTGGTGTAGACATTGATAATCTTTATATTTCCCAGCCAGATAATGGTGAGCAGGCTCTGGAGATTACAGAGACAATGGTTCGTTCAGGAGCTGTTGATATCGTTATTGTGGACTCTGTAGCAGCACTTGTTCCAAAAGCAGAGATTGAAGGCGATATGGGAGATTCCCATGTTGGTCTGCAGGCACGTCTGATGTCACAGGCTCTGCGTAAACTGACTGCCGTAATCAGTAAATCAAACTGTATCGTTATTTTTATTAACCAGCTGCGTGAAAAAGTCGGTGTTATGTTTGGAAATCCGGAGGTAACGACCGGTGGACGTGCATTGAAGTTTTATTCTTCCATTCGTCTGGATGTTCGTCGTGTGGAGGCATTGAAACAGGCTGGAGAGATTCTCGGAAACCACACCCGTATTAAAGTCGTAAAGAATAAAATTGCGCCGCCGTTCAAAGAGGCTGAATTTGATATTGTATTCGGACAGGGAATTTCCAGAGAAGGAGATATCCTGGATCTGGCAGCCAATACAAATGTGGTGAACAAATCAGGTGCATGGTATGCATATAACGGTGAGAAGATTGGTCAGGGACGTGAAAATGCAAAGAAATTCCTGAAAGAAAATCCGGAAATCTGTCAGGAAATCGAAGCAAAAGTACGTGCATATTATCATCTGGACGGAGAAAGTGCAGAAAATGCAGAAGAAACCGTTTCAGAGCCATTGACAGATACTGTAGCACCGACTGAGGCAGAATAATGCAGATTACAGAAATTATCAGAGGAAAAAAAGGAAAGCTTACCATTCGCATGGAGGGAGGGCTTTCCTTTCCTCTTTATGAAAAGGAAGCAGCAAAATACTGCCTGGCAGAAGGGAAGGATCTGTCTGATCAGGAATGGAATGAGATCTGCACGGAAATTCTTGAAAAACGTGCAAAACGCCGGGCACTGTACATTTTGCAACGAATGGAGCGGACAGAATATCAGCTGCGTCAGAAATTACAGGAAAATGGTTATCCGGAAGAAATTGTTCAAAGTGCGATTGAGTATGTAAAATCTTTTCATTATGTGGATGACTACCGTTATGCATGTACTTACATCCGGTATCACCAGTCGGAGAAAAGCCGGTTGCAGTTGAAGATGAAATTATATGAGCGTGGTGTGGCATCAGATTTAATCGAAGAGGCACTGGCAGAGGAATATTCCGGAGAAGAAGAGCAGCTGATCGACAGACTTCTGGAGAAAAAACATTACGATGCAGAGACTGCGGATCAGAAAGAAAGACAGAAAATATATCAGTATCTGATGCGCAGAGGTTTTCGGTCAGAGACAATCCGACGCCGGATGAACTTATGATCAGAGTAGTGGATGAATACAGGAGGCTGGGAAATAG
>CABRZK010000335.1 GCA_902475415.1 uncultured Eubacterium sp. | reverse complement strand
GCTTCTTGATATCGATTACGGGATACCGAAGTTTCTTGTTGATGAAGAAATGAAAACGTTCCGAAGAATTCTCATTGCTTTGGGTATCAGTATATTTATCGTTACCTTCGTGCTGATCCCTACGTTCGCATACAGAAGCTTTCGACCGCTAACGCAGATCATAGATACGATGATTTCCGGCAGCAACACCGGCGCTATAATGAAAAAGCAAATCAAGAGCATGGAAAAAAACGCACATCTGCTTCAGGAATACAGAGCGTTAGATGAAAGCATACAAGATATCGACCGAAGCATTGACGATAAAAACAGAATCATACAGGAACAGCAGTCTCTTCTCAAATATCAGGTGATGGATATGGCTCTTCGAAATGGACTGTTCAGACCTGAGGAACTGAATCTGTTTATTACCAATTTCGGACAGTTTCCGAAACGGTACAGGTTGTCATTGTTCTTCTACAACAATGAGCAGGCGGAGATCGGCTTAGGCGCCGGCGAAAAGCAATATCAGATTCAATCGCGTATTCGGCAGCGCTATCCCTCACTGTATACACAGGGCTTTGATGCATCGGCTGTACTCCTTCTTCTTCCAGTAGAAGATGCGAAAGCGGATGATTGGAATCAGCAGCTAGCCCTGCTCAGAGAAGATTTGAATGAATTCTTCGGGGTTCCGTTCTCCTTTACAATCAGCGACATTTATACCTCCCCCGTTGATCTTGTCAGGGCATACCAGCAGATTCAATGCATAAAGGTCTATTCCGCGTATAACCGATATTCCGTACTGGAAAACGCGGAAGCAGCCAAGTTCCGAATTATTCAGCTTCCTCTTGGCATTGGCGAATTGCAGATCATATACAACGCGCTGTGCAATGGTAATGATCTTGTTGCCGTAAACACGTTAACTAAGTGTATCCATGCATTGCCGGAGCCCGACGATTATGTGCTGCACAAGCACATGTACACCATGCTGTCCAATTTGCTGATACAGCTCAAGCTGGAAAACCCGACAGCTTTGTTTGATACGGTTATACCGACTTACAGTCAGTCCAGAGATAAGTTGTCCATGGATGAATCGTTCAGCAAAGCATTTCGGGAAATTTGCGACCAGATACACTCGGCAAGGCAAAGTAATATCGATGACTTTTCGATGAATGTTATGCAATATATCGACGATAACATTCAAAACTCAAATCTATGCGTTAATACCATTATTGATAAGTTCGATATCTCGGGGCCTACACTGCAAAAAATCGTTAAGAAGGCAGCAAACACGACTTTTTCCGGCTATGTTGAGGCAAAAAGGTTATCTCTAGCCTATATGCTGCTTTCATCAAGCAACATTGGAATTCAGGAAATTGCCGAGCGATGTGGATTCTCTTCTTCAAATTCATTCTACAAGGTTTTCAAGCGAAAATATACCTTCTCGCCCAGCTCTGTAAGAGATGAAAATGCTGAAAGAAAATCTGCGGAAAAATAAACGATTCCATAAATAATTAGAGCAAAGAGCCGAACGCGCAAAATGGACTATTTCACTGCCCAACGGACAATAGAAAATAGAGACCTCCTGTTGTAGAATAAAAACTACGACAGGAGGTTTTCATATAGGCACAGGAACTCAGTTGCTCAGCGTCATTTTCCCGGGATGTATTGTAACCGCTCAATAATCAGCTGGCGGAGATTGTAATGAATCCTGTTCAGCAAGGAATATTTCAGTTTTTTGCTTCATTGCGTACGCCGCTCTGCAAAATCACCTCGACCGGCAAAATTGAGCAGTGGTTTCGCGTAAATTGAGCAATAGAACCGCCCGGATCAAGCAGTCCCACCGCTCAGGTTGAATATGGACAGCACAAAACTGTCAAGGTATCATAAATGTGGTCGGAGTCAGATGTCTTGCAGACCCTGCCTCTTGCGCATGGGCTCCTTGCCTCCAATGACTATGGTGTAGGCATCGTAGACAATACGGTCGCAGATGGCATCAGCCAGCAATAGGTCAGACAACTTTTCCGGCCAGCCCGGAATGTCAAATTGGGAACAGAAGATCGTGGAGTTTCGCTTGTACCGGGACTCCACGATTTCCAATAAGTCCCTAGCTTCCGTTTCTTTCAAAGGGTACAGAAGCCATTCGTCAATAATGAGCAATGCGCACTTCCTGTACTGGGCCATGAGTTTGCAGACGGTGCCGCTGCCTCTAGCAATTTGGAACTCCACCAGCAGATCCGGGAGCCAGATGTACTTCACCACATAAAACCGTCTTGCGGCAGCCATGCCCAGAGCGCAGGCCAGATAGGTTTTGCCGCTGCCAGTGGCTCCCAGCAGGATGATGTTATGATCTCCGGAAGTCTTGATGATCAACTACAACGAAGCACGGGAAATTGAGAAGCGCGCGCTTGCCGCAATGGTGGAGAGAAGTTTCTATCCAGAAATCGCCGTAAGCACCCCGCAGGCAGCTTTCATTATGGAAGTGCTGAACCAAAATCCCGACCTTGCAGGTCAGATTTTGAAGAATCTGCTTCTTCAAACGGCTTATGCGCAACCGAACACCACAGTCACAGGTTAGCCAAGTTTAGCAGGCGCATTAGCAGACTCAGCCGCGCCTGCTGCCGGCGCATCCGATTAG